>NZ_CAWNXG010000011.1:0-142806 GCF_963878145.1 Photorhabdus sp. S10-54
TTAACGCCGGGAAATACAGATGATCGCCATCCGGTTAAGGAATGGGTAAAAGGATTAACAGGACATCTGTATGGCGACAAAGGGTATTTATCACAAGCTTTAAGTGATGAACTGGAGGCAGAAGGGAGAACACTTATCACAAGTGTTCGTCGCAATATGAAAGCCAAGTTTTTATCGCTTTGGGATAAAATTATGTTAAGAAAGCGTTTTTTGATAGAGACCGTGAATGACAAATTGAAAAATATTTCTCAGATAGAACATTCACGACATCGGAGTATAGTCGGCTTTTTGTTGGAGGTAGTATCGGGCTTAATTGCATATACATTCCAACCGAAAAAACCGAGCTTAAATTTACGTGATTCTGAAATCGCTATCCTTAGGTTAATTAATAATTTTCCGCTGGGTATGCCTTCTCAGCGGTATGATCCGAAAAAATGCCGCTGGATGAGCAGTTCTGGCTCGTCAGGAAAACAGGTGCAAATCATCTTGCCGCAAAAGCGCGCGAATTTGGACATATTATTCAAGTACCGTATGTTTGAGTTTATGTCTGGTAAGAAAATTGATCCAGCTCGCTGGATTTATAATATTCATTATTGCATGTGGTGGCATAGCTCGGTTCTTGGCGAATACCGTGTTTTTACTTTAAGTCAAGACTGTCCGGAATTTTATGCTTTGAATCATATAAAAGCTATGCGTCCTCAGATTATATCATCCATTGGCAGCTATCTTGGGAAATTGGCAGCACTGGGTGAACGATTAGATATATATGGTGTAGAACTAATTTCGACAAATTCAGAAACAACTACTCAGGAAGAGCGCTATCGCTATGAGGCGATCTTCAAAGTACCAGTACGCGACGAGTATTCTTCTGAAGAGCTTGATATTATGGCGATGCAATGTGTGGATAAGCATTATCATCTCGTTGAGGACGACGTGCACCTTGAGGTGATTAACCGCGATGCTCAAGGTGTCGGCGATATTATAGGTACCGATTTGTGGAACGATGCTATGCCGATGATCCGTTATCAGCAAGGTGACTTATGTGAGCTTGATGATAGTCGAGAAGTATGTTCATGCGGCAGTCATTTTAGGAAAATCAGAAAGCTACATGGCCGTGCTGATCAGGGATTAACCACCTTATATGGGAATACAATATCTCCCGGAAGTATTCTGGACGCAGTAGAGCGTTTTTTCTGTCGGGATGAAACTAACATTGCTGAGTTTCGCGTGGTACAGCTAGCTCCAGATCGTATAAATGTACTTTATGTGATCAAAAACGACGCCGTACAGCATGATGTCGGAGTTTTTGACGCATTTCAGCACCATTTGAGCAATTTATTTTCCCATAAAGTTTATGTTCATCCGATCCGAATGAAGCAGATCCCTAGGGAAAAAAGCTATAAAAGAAGGACGGTTATCAACAAATGCAAGACGTAAAGTTAAATACAATCCTGATTGTTTCCTGTGAACCGGATATAACGGAGAAAACTACCGAGTTAGCAGAACAATTTGTGCTGTCAGATATCCGTTTTATTTTTCTTATAGAGGATTTTACTCAAACTACACCTAATTATCGAAGTGAAGAACACTATATAGTGCGTGATTTTTCCGTACATTCTGATGTTATGGATGCTATTGATAAGATTATTATTCGTCATAAAATATCAGCCGTAATTTCCAGCGATGAATTCTCCGTTTTTGTCGCCGCCAGTGCTAGGGAGAAGATGAAAATACCTGGAATGACATGTACCCAAGCCAGGAGATTTCGTGATAAAAAAATGATGAAGCAAGTGGCTGAACAGGGTGGGATCTCTACTCCAAAGGAGTTTACTCTCGATAATATCAGGGATGACAGCACGATTTTCCCTATAGTGATAAAACCGCGCTCTCTGGCGGGGTCGGTTGGTGTTGAAATTATTGCTACTGCTGAATGCCTTGTCAACTTAACACACCCTTGGAATGACAGCTACCATGATATGGATGCGGGGCAGTTTATTATTGAGAAATACAACCCACAGGATATTTTCCATATTGACTGTATAGTTTTATCCGGCTGCATTAACTTCATTTCGGTAAGCGAATATCAAGGCAAACCTATTGACTTTCTACAAGGACAACCACTAGGAAGTTTCTCGGTAGAAGAAAGTTACATAGAGAAATATTGGCACCCTTTTACAGAGAGAGTGCTTTCAGCATTTGTTGCTCCAGATGGAGTTTATCACATTGAGGCTTTTGGCAATTCAGGTAATGTCCCTGAATTGCTTGAAATAGCATATAGGCCCGGAGGAGCAGGGATTGTTGACATTATTCAGAAAGTTTATGGATTGGATCTTCGTCTGATTCATTTAGCTGCTCAACTTGGGATTATTAACGGGATAAATTACCAGTCAAGAGCAGATGCGTTTGCATACCTTATTTTCCCTAAAGAACACACAGCTGTAGAGACTAAATTTGTGACTCGCCTTATTTTGCCTAACTTGGAAAGTTTACCGACTCTGATTAAATATATGATCCCCTCAGTGGGCGATGTTGCCACAGGAGAATTCTATTGCCACAAAGATTGCCTAGGTATGTTCATTTTTAGTGGGGATCGGGAAATGGTCTATCAAGATTTTCAATGTGTGATTAATAATTACACAGTACAAACAGGATTTAAATGACAAACAGGATTTAAATGAATGAATAGCCTTCTTATCGAAGTTAATAACGTTTCGAAAATATATCGGTCAAAAGAAAGTGGCTATGGTGTAAAGGAGAAATTAATTGGGATTTTTAAACCAACTTTTAGTGATTATCAAGCATTAAGCGACATTAGCTTTACCCTATTAGCGGGGAAATCGTTGGCTATACTTGGTCCAAATGGTGCTGGTAAATCAAGCTTGATAAAAATTCTTGCCGGAGTACAGGCTCCTGATCAAGGAAAAGTTAGCGTATTGGGAGTGGATCCTTATAAAGTAAAAGGAAAATTATTTAGGCAACTGGGTGTTGTCTTTGGTCATAAGAATTGTTTGTGGTGGGATTTACCATTAATAAATAGCTTAGATATGGTTAGTAAAATTTACCGTATTGAAAGTTCTTCATTCAAAAAAGAACAAGCCAAGATTTTTGAGTTGCTAAACATCCACCATATCATTAATAAGCCTGTTCGTCTTTTAAGTTTGGGGGAAAGAGTTAAGGGTGAGTTGGCTTTTAATCTGCTTTTTAAACCTCGTGTTCTCTTTCTTGATGAACCAACCATTGGGTTAGATATCAATGCTAAACATGAGATCCGCGAATTGTTGAGCACACTCAAAAGTGAAGATAATATAGGCTTTATTATCACTAGCCATGATATGGGAGATATTGAGGGATATGTGGATAACATCTCCTTGTTACACCGAGGAAAACAAAAATTTTACGGGGATCTTGCTTCACTTAAAACAATTTCTACTCCATTAATAAAAGTGAATATTAACTGTGATAGTAAAACACAGGCTAAAGCTCTGATTGAAAAAGTAACATCACTCTCTATAAGATCAGGAGTTTTAATTGAGCACATCCGATTCAATGAAGAAGCAGAAAATGTTGAGATCTCAGTTTCGCAAGATCAATATACCATATTTATTAAAGCATTAGTTGTAGATGTTCAGTGTGCTTTTTCGGTTTCAACCCCATCATTGGAGGAGATACTACGTGCACGATTTAAAGAATTTTCATAATTATCTTTTGGCGATGATCCCATTTTCTAAGAATGGTATGCTAACTATAATTAATGATAGATCGATGTTTTTTACTGATTTTGTAATGGGAACTCTGTCGCCATTTATTATTCAATATCTTTTATGGAGTAATATTTTTTCGCAACAATCTGAAAGTATTAATGGGTTTACTTTAAACGACATGATGTATTACTACGGTTTTGCGCTAGTTATTTCAAGGCTTAATAATGGATATGATTTAATCCAAACTTTTTCACGACATGTACAAAATGGTGAGCTTGAAGTATATATAACAAAACCTTATAGCTATCTTTCACAAAGATTATTTACATTTTTCGGCGAGAGTATTTTATATCTTCTTCCATTGTTTATTGTTTTCTTAATTAAATTTATAACAGATTACCCGGTTGAAAAAGGTCTGTCCGTATTTATTATATCTGTGTTGATGATCATATCAGTTATTGTTCTTTCTCAATTGCTATGTTTTTTTCTTTCATTCAGTATTGCAATTATGAGTTTTTGGGTTATTGAATATAATATCCTGCTTTCATTTATCATTCTTAGCTCATCATTGTTTGGCGGAGTTCTTTTACCCCCCTCATTTTGGCCTGATTGGATACTACCACTTATGAAATATAATCCATTTCGCTTTATTATATCTGCCCCAGCAGAGTTTTTTGTGAAAATGAATTCTTCCCTTTTCAAAGAGATAATCATTGGTGGAGTATGCTACCTTTTATTTTTTTATGCGTTTATTAATTCAATGTGGAAAAAAGGTATAAAGAATTATAACGGAGCAGGAGGATAATATGAAAACTATTTCTCTTTTTATTAAAATGAATATCAAGCGGCAACTTGCCTATAAAAAAAACCTTTTTGGGGAATTTATACTTTCATCATCATATTACTTAATCCAATTCATATTTATTGATCAAATTTCCTCTCTATCTGAAGGTATTGGAGGCTATAAAAACGAAGATTTTCATCTCATATTCTTGGTTTTTATCCTACTTGGAGTTGCAATAAGTATATTTACTCATTCTATTGAGGAGTTTTTCAACAAGGTAGCCAGTGGAAGAATAGAGCCTTATTTAGTTAAACCTATATCTATCTGGGTATTGATATTGTTTGGTTGGTCAAAACCCTTAAATATAATTATGTTTGTTTTCTTGGCATTTTTTGCATTATCTTTCTCTTCCTTACCTATGGTAACAAAAGATGCTATTCAATGGGCAGAGTTCATTGTCTCTATTATATGCATGTTCATCATTAACTTATCCTTTTTCATTATTTTTAATTTTTTTACATTCATAAGTCATAGGAAAATGCCAGTGGATTATTTTCATGAGATGATATATGAACTTTCCATTGTTCCTGTCAATTTTTTTCCTCATGGTTTAGTTAAATACTTCCTTTTTGCATTGCCGATGGCATTCTCTGCTTCATTGCCGGTGTCATTCTTCTTGGGAAGGAACGACTGGAATATAGGTTATTTAATTATTAGTACAGTTTTTTTTATGTTGGGAACTTTGTTTTTTTATCGATGGGGAATTAGAAAGTTCAATGGATTAGGAGGGTAACATGAACACTTATTTGATTTCTAAAATCAAGGAAGAAAACAGTCGGAAAGGTTTTCTTAGGGCTTTATTGGTTTTTTTTAATAATATTGTTTTTCCATGGATTTTAGTTTTTATCTTTACTTGGTTAGTTTCCATTAGCATTTGGTTCTTTATTACTTTTCCTTTACTATCTTTTTTTATTGGCACTAGGTTCAGAGCAGTGAATAACATGTCGCATGAGTGTTTTCATTATTCATTTTGTCGTTCAAAAAAGGTGAATGACATTTTTGGGGAGTTATTTTCCATAATTGAGTTTTCAAAATTTAAATCAATAAGGAAGGAACATCTTAGTCACCATAAATTTTTAGGTGATATGGATAAAGATCTTGATTTTATTGGCATAAGAAATTATGGATTACATAAAAAACTTTGTCGCAAGAGATTAATTAACCTGAGGTTTGCTTAAGAAGGGAACTAAGTGCCTGAGGCACGATCAAATTTTTTGTTAAAGAAAAAAAATCGTGGAGATCCTCAGGCATGTTTAATTTAGAAGAACTTTACTGCTGCGTCGATGACTTTTGCCAAAAATTTATTCCTCTCTGGCATCAACAGTTAATTGAAAATGGTTTGTTCAAACGTCGCCGCGAAGCTTCCCTTTCTCTCAGTGAAGTGATGACGCTCCTCATTTTATTCCACATGAGCCGTTATCGTGATTTTAAAACGTTTTATATTCAGCATATTAAACACTATCTTCAGGCCGATTTTCCCCGGTTGGTCAGCTACACCCGGATGTTAACCTTAAAGCAAAGGGAGCTCATTCCTCTCTGTGCTTTTCTTTCGTCACGCAAGGCTGAAACCCAGAGGAGCGCTTTTATTGATTCAACTAAAATTGCCGTTTGTCACAACCTCCGTATTCTCCGTCATCGCGTATTTCAGGGCGTCGCACAGCGAGGGAAAACCCGTACCGGCTGGTTTTATGGCTTTAAACTTCATCTGGTTATTAATGATTGTGGTGAACTTTTGGCGGTTAAGTTGACCTCAGGAAATAAAGATGATCGTCATCCCGTCAAAGCGCGGGTACAAAGGTTAACAGGGTGTTTGTGGCGATAAAGGGTATTTGTCACAGGCCTCTGGAAGCAGAAGGAATAACGTTAATCACTCATGTCCGTAGTAACATGAAGGCAAAAGCGTTATCTCTCTGGGATAAGCTGATGTTAAGAAGGCGATTTTTGATAGAAACGGTCGTGGATCAGCTCAAAAATATTTCTCAGATAGCGCATTCAAGACACCGCAGTCAGCTCGGTTTTTTATTGGAAATCGTCGCTGGCTTAATTGTTTATACATTCCAACCTAAAAAACCGAGCTTGAATTTACGGGATTGTGATATCGCTATTTTTAAACGAAGCTGAGGTTAAATTACCCAATCCAGATTAATGGCACACAAGTTGCCGTTAATACGCCCATCGTAATATTGAACAGAAACCAAGCATTGCGACTACGGAGTAACGTCCCTATCAGCGAACCAAAACCCGCCCACACCAGGCCGCACAAGAAATTAATAAACATCACCACGACACTGATCACGATGATGGAATAGAGGTAATGATCACCAGCAATACTGTAGCTGCCAACCGCACCCAACCCCATCAGCCAGGCCTTCGGATTCAAAAACTGCAATAACCAACCTTGATACCACCGCACTGGCTTAATAACAGCGCTATCTTTGGTATCCAGACGTCGGTAACTGGCTGTTGCTGTTTTCCATGCCAACCACAGCAAATAGAGGCTACCTGCAATTTTCATAACCGTGTGAATAGCAGGATAGACCAACAGCAACGCCGCTATTCCGAAAGCAGCCAGATATAAAATCGTCTGCATGCCCAGAACAACGCCAAAGAGCAATCCCAAAGAGCGGATAAAGCCGAAGTTAGCGCCTGATGACGTCAGCAACATGTTGTTTGGCCCCGGCGTAATGGAAGAAATAAACAAAAAAGCTGTTAATGAAAAAATTAGGCTTGCTGTCATGAAGAGTTACCTTTCATCCTGAATAATGGCGTTTCCCTTTCACAGAAAATATCAGTATGTTATTCACCATACAAGATAACTAATCAATTTAACTCGAAACCATTATGACTGATATCTTTCGTCCTCTCACCGGAGCCAGTAATCCGCATTTGCAGACACTACTCCCGCGTCTGGTGCGGCGGTATCCTGAACTGCAACCCTATTGGCAACGACTTAATTTACCGGATAACGATTTTGTTGATCTGGCGTGGAGTGAAGATCCCGCCACCGCAGCACATAAGCCACGACTGATCCTGTTTCATGGTCTGGAAGGCAGTTTTCACAGCCCTTATGCCCACGGTTTACTTCATGTCTGCCAGAAAAAAGGCTGGCTTGGTGTTGTCATGCATTTCCGCGGATGCAGTGGCGAACCAAACCGCCAAAAACGCCTCTATCATTCTGGCGAAACAAGCGATGCCCGTTATTTTCTAAGCTGGTTAAAACAGACCTACGGTGATGCCCCCACATCAGCCGTAGGTTATTCAGTCGGCGGTAATATGCTGGCCTGCTATCTGGCAGAAGAAAAAACAGATGCTCAGATCAATGCTGCCGTTATTGTTTCTGCTCCTCTGATGCTGGCAGCCTGTTCCCTGCGGATAGAAAAAGGATTTTCTCAGGTTTATGAACGCTATTTACTTAATAGCCTGAAACGTAATGCCACCCGTAAATTGTTACGCTACCCCGGTTCACTCCCCATTAATCTGTCTCAGGTAAAAAGATTGAAACATATTCGAGAATTTGATGAAATTGTAACCGCAAAAATCCACGGCTTTAAAAATGCAGCGGACTACTACCGCCAGTGCAGTGCTCTGCCGCGTCTGCCTGATATTACTGTGCCACTGCTGATTATTCATGCTAAAGATGATCCTTTTATGGCGCCGGAAGTTGTCCCTGATCTCAAAATGTTACCCAAAAATATTGAATATCAAATGACAGAATATGGTGGACATGTCGGCTTTGTCAGTGGTTCGTTGAAGAAACCACAAATGTGGCTGGAACAACGCATCCCAAATTGGCTGTCATCTTATCTGGAGCAACCACAATGATTATTCCGTGGCAACAACTGGAACCAGAAACTCTGCTAAATTTGATAGAGAGTTTTATCTTGCGGGAAGGCACTGATTATGGCGAAGATGAAAAATCGCTGGAGCAGAAGGTCGCTGACATTCGCCGTCAGTTGAAACGGGGAGATGTTATGCTGGTGTGGTCTGAACTGCATGAGAGCATCAATATTGTGCCAAAAGAAATGTTCCATTCTTAACATTATGGAGTTTACTGAATGTCTGTCAAACATCCGATTATTGCAATCACCGGCTCCAGCGGTGCCGGAACAACAACCACCAGTTTAGCTTTCCGTAAGATTTTCCAGCAACTTAACATCAGTGCCGCGCAGATAGAAGGAGATAGTTTCCACCGTTACACCCGCCCTGAAATGGATGCCGCAATCCGTAAAGCCAAAGAGCAAGGCAGGCATATCAGTTATTTTGGGCCAGAAGCCAATGATTTTGGCATGCTGGAAAAAACCATGATCGATTATGGTGAAATCGGTGAAGGCCGCCGTCGGAAATATCTTCATACCTATGACGATGCCGTCCCTTACAACCAGCTCCCCGGTACCTTTACGCCGTGGGAATCCTTACCCAAGCAGACTGATGTGCTGTTTTATGAAGGTCTGCACGGTGGCGTTGTCACACCACAACATAATGTTGCCAGTCATGTTGATCTGCTCGTGGGCGTCGTGCCGATTGTCAACCTTGAATGGATACAGAAACTTGTCCGCGATACCGGAGAACGAGGACACTCGCAGGAAGCTGTGATGGATTCCGTCGTGCGTTCTATGGATGATTATATTAACTACATTACGCCACAATTCTCGCGAACACATATCAACTTCCAACGTGTCCCTACCGTTGATACATCCAATCCATTCTCAGCCAAAGCCATTCCATCACTGGATGAAAGTTTTATTGTCATCCGCTTCCGTGATCTGACTCAAATTGATTTCCCATACTTGTTAGCAATGTTACAAGGCTCATTCGTTTCAAGCATTAATACCATCGTGGTCCCCGGTGGAAAAATGGGATTAGCAATGGAATTAATTATGACGCCATTGGTACAGCGATTACTGGAAGGGGAAAAGATTTGTTAATCAGCGCCTGAGGTCAATTTAACAAATCCAGTACTTAAAATTTGCATCTTATATTATTCAGTTAAAAAAACAGGTAACTGAGATAATTAGTTACCTGTTGTTATTTTTTAATCAAAAATAATTTCTCAATCTATCTCTTTAATTTCAAAACTGTGGGTAATTTCAACTGATTTCCCCAACATCAACGAAACAGAGCAATATTTTTCCGCGGAAAGCATGACTGCACGTTCAACCGCTTTATCTATTAAATCCTTACCCGTAACAATAAAATGCAGATTAATATGAGTAAACAAGCGTGGCACCTCTTCACGACGGCGGGAAGTTAATTTTACTTCACAATCTCTGATGTCATACCTGCCTTTCTGCAAAATAGAAACTACATCAACCGTACTGCAACCACCGGCTGCTATTAATACCATTTCCATTGGACTCGGTGCCTTATCGCCGGCATTACCATCCATCATGATCTGATGACCGGAAGATGACTCCCCCAAAAGAGACAATCCTTCAACCCATTTTACCCGCGCTTGCATAAATACCTCTTAAGTCGTTCTTTGCATCCAAGCCTACTCTTTCAGTATTAAGCTAGCAATCTAATGAGCGGTTTATTATGCTGAAACAATACAAGACAAGACAGAAGCCTTTTCCTGTGTTAAAAACAGAAGTGGGCTAGGTATATATAGGTTAAGATCAATACCCTAGGGTTCAAATTTCAGATAACCTATATAAAACCCTTACCTGTCGGTTTTTCAACAAACTAATGTTAAGCTAGTGTCTTTATAAGCCAGCCTGACGAGAAACTTTTAGATTCTCGTGTTATTTAGGCAGCGATAACAACAGAGGATGAAACGAATGGTTCTCGGCAAGCCACAAACAGACCCCACTCTTGAATGGTTTTTGTCACACTGCCATATTCATAAATATCCATCTAAAAGTACGCTTATTCATCAAGGCGAAAAAGCAGAGACGCTTTACTACATCGTAAAAGGCTCTGTTGCGGTTTTGATTAAAGATGAAGAAGGCAAAGAGATGATCCTCTCCTATTTAAATCAGGGGGATTTCATTGGTGAACTTGGATTATTTGAAGAGGGGCAAGAGCGTACAGCCTGGGTACGGGCCAAAAGCGCCTGTGAAGTAGCTGAAATCTCCTATAAAAAATTCCGTCAACTGATTCAGGTAAACCCGGATATTTTGATGCGTTTATCTGCCCAAATGGCAAACCGTTTGCAAACAACTTCAGAGAAAGTCGGTAATCTGGCTTTCCTGGATGTTACCGGCCGGATTGCCCAAACTTTATTGAATCTGGCGAAACAACCAGATGCAATGACCCACCCGGACGGAATGCAAATCAAAATCACGCGTCAGGAAATTGGCCAGATTGTTGGCTGTTCCCGCGAAACGGTTGGTCGCATTCTGAAAATGCTAGAAGATCAAAACTTGATCTCCGCACACGGTAAAACTATTGTTGTTTACGGTACACGTTAACGCCTGATTAATCAGCGCATAATCCTGCGCTGATTTCTCTTATATTTAATTACACCAACTGGTTAATTGCCTGCTCTAACCGCTCCATTCCTTGAGCAATCTCTTCTTCACTAATAATCAACGAAGGCGTGAAACGCAATACATCACCACCCGCACTCAACAACATTAAGCCATTTTCAGCCGCCAGTTGCAGAATATCTTTGGCTTTTCCTTGATATGGTGCTTTGAGTTCTGCACCAATCAGCAAACCCTTTCCTCGGATTTCACCAAATATCGAATGTTTCTGATTGATATCATTCAGAAAATTCATCATCAAATTATGACGTTTCTCAACTCCCTCCAGAACTGTTGGTGTATTAATAATATCAAAAGCAGCATTTGCAACTGCACAAGCCAACGGATTACCGCCGTAAGTTGTACCGTGAGTTCCCGGCGTCATCACTGAAGCAATATTCTCTGTCGTCAGCATAGCGCTAATAGGGAAGCCATTTCCCAATGCTTTTGCTGTGGTAATGATGTCCGGCGTAACATCATAATACATATAAGAAAATAGCTTACCGGTACGTCCCATCCCACTTTGCACTTCATCAAACACCAACAGCACCTGATGCTTATCGCAAAGCTCACGCAACCCACGAATAAATGCCGGTGCTGCCGGCGTGACTCCCCCTTCTCCCTGTACAGGCTCCAATACAACAGCACAAGTATGGTCATCTATGACAGCCTTCACTGCATCTAAGTCATTAAAAGGCACATGAATAATATCCGCGGGTTTTGGCCCAAAACCATCAGCATATTTTGGCTGACCACCCACGGAGACAGTAAATAAGGTGCGACCATGAAAACCCTGATGAAATGCGATAATTTTGGTTTTATAGGGACTGTGACGCGTAATGGCATAGTGGCGAGCCAGTTTAAATGCCGCTTCATTCGCTTCTGCTCCTGAGTTGGCAAAAAATACCCGCTCAGCAAAAGTCGCATCAATCAGTTTCTGCGCCAAAATCAAAGCCGGTTCATTGGTAAAAATGTTACTGATATGCCAAAGTTTCTCCCCCTGCTGCTTCAAAACATCCACTAACGCAGGATGACAATGGCCCAAAGCTACAACAGCAATCCCTCCCGCAAAATCAATATACTCTTTCCCTTGCTGATCCCATACACGACTACCTTGCCCTGTCACCGGAATAAACTGCGCTGGTGAATAAATTGGCAACATAACTTGATCGTATGCGTTTCTATCTACTGCGGTATGCTCCTTCATTTTCCCACCCGTTTTCTATATACACGCCATTCAAAAGTGAAATTATAATCACTGAATATGCATAAAAAATCAAAGATGGGCAAATGAAAAAGATGGATAAATGAAGAAATTATCGGTATCTGGTTAATATCTCAGAAAGTTGCTCAGCAACTGGTGACCTTGCTCACTGAGAATACTTTCAGGGTGGAACTGCACCCCTTCCAGCGGTAGAGTGCGATGACGAATGCCCATAATTTCATCGACATTGCCGTTATGCTGGCTCCATGCGGTGACTTCAAATGAGGCTGGTAATGTCTCTGCGGCAATCACCAATGAATGGTAACGAGTCGCGGTTAATGGCCGGTTAAGCCCTTTGAACACACCTTGCTGATTATGGTGAATAGCAGAAGTTTTTCCATGCATCACTTCCCTGGCTTTTACCACGCTGGCACCAAACGCCTGCCCAATTGCCTGATGTCCAAGACAAACACCAAGAATCGGCAACTTATCCGAAAAATGAGAAATCGCAGCCAGAGAAATTCCTGCTTCATTTGGGGTACAAGAGCCAGGGGAAATCACCAGATGAGTAGGCATCAATCTCTCAATATCTTCAAGTTGCAGTTCATCATTACGCTTAACTAAAACATCTGTACCCAATTCACAAAAATATTGATATAAGTTATATGTAAAAGAATCATAGTTATCTATTATTAGTAACATAGGAGTCTATCCTACTCATTTTTATCGCTGTATTTGTTGCCCTGCCACTCCTGCAATTTGTTTATCCTGCACAACTGGCTCCAGATAAAACGGCCTCGCGACAACGGGGCGGCTATCATAGCACATCAATATTTGTAGCATAGTACAACAAAATCAATGGCTGTTTTTTCCTTAATCAACTTACTCTCATACCCTACAAAACATATGCTCTATTTTGATATTCAATAAGTAAAGGTAATTGTTATGAAGACAAAACTGATTATAGCATCTCTTTTTTTACTGTCCTTCTCCACGCTGGCTGTTACTAAAACTGCTAACATTTTCTTCCCGGAAAAAGGGGTGGTTTGTGATAAAAAAGGAAAATATTGCTCTGATCAAAAAGGGCTATCGCTAAAATTAACCGAAAGGTATTTAGGGAAAAGAGCGGCAAAACACCTGAAAAAAGAGTTTGGTGATGGAAAAGATATCGACTTTTCATCTTACACTTTAAGTAACGGCATACATTGTGAGAGTAAAGAGAAGAAATGTTACAAAGACAGATATTATCCACGAACCGAAGTAAATAAAGAATTTACCCAAAAGATGTATGAATGACAGTGAAACTGGCCTGCATTTAATGCAGGCCAGTTTGTTAATCTGATGAGAGTTAACCGGAAGACCAGAAACTGCCACAGCCAAAGTAATAGAAAAAATTAAAGAATAATCTCCGCAGACAGAATAGCAACAGGTTTAACCGGTACATTCTGATATGGACCAACATTTTCCGTTTTGACTTGAGAAATTTTATCCACAACATCCATACCTTTTACGACTTTACCAAATACTGCATAGCCAAAGTCACGCTGACCGTGATCAAGGAAAGCATTATCCGCTACATTAATAAAAAATTGGCTGGTGGCGCTGTCTTTATCAGCTGTACGTGCCATAGAGATAGTTCCGCGTAAATTACGCAGTCCATTATCTGCCTCATTTTTAATAGCAGCTTTAGTCGCTTTTTGCTGCAAATCTTTGGTAAAACCACCACCCTGCACCATAAATCCAGGGATTACCCGATGGAAGATTGTATTGTTGTAATAACCCTCATTGACGTATTCAATAAAGTTTTTCGTTGTAATTGGAGCTTTCTGATTATTTAATTCCAGTTCAATATTACCCTCCGTTGTTGTCAGCTTCACGTGGATTTCTCCCACCGCCAAAGCCAGAGGCGCCATTGCGCTCAGAGAGCATGCAGTTACAAGTGCTACTAAAATACGTTTAAACATTCTGGGTTCCTATATTATTAAGGTCAACAACACAAACTGAATTAATTCTAATAATCTCTTCAACATCGTGCTTAATATTTACCTACATTTACGCTATCAATCGACTGGTGCTTTGAAGAAAAATGTATCCTTTCAATAACAGGTTAGATTTTATTTCATAAACCGAGCGTCATCAGTAACAAAATAGCAAGCTTAGTTCAACCCATCAGAAATATGTCATTATTTTTAATCCTGTCAACCAACAGTGGCTATCGGTATAATCTTCTTTGCCATATATTCGGCGCATTTCTCAGGGAGATAATCATTTTGACCATCAAAAACCACAACTATCATATGACCCGTTTTATCACGAGCGCACCTGATATTCGCCATCTGCCTCAAGATATGGGCATTGAAGTCGCGTTTGCCGGTCGCTCAAATGCAGGTAAATCTAGCGCTCTGAATGCTCTGACGAAACAGAAAAGCCTCGCCCGTACCAGTAAAACGCCTGGCCGAACTCAACTCATCAATTTATTCGAAGTAGAAGAAGGTATTAGCCTGGTTGACTTACCGGGTTATGGCTATGCCGAAGTACCAGAAGAGATGAAACGCAAATGGCAAAAAGCATTGGGTGAATATCTACAAAAACGTGAATGCCTGATCGGGCTGGTCGTACTGATGGATATCCGTCACCCATTGAAAGATCTTGATCAGCAGATGATCCAATGGGCAGTCGCAATGCAAGTACCGGTTATGGTGTTATTGACTAAAGCCGACAAACTGGCATCTGGCGCCCGTAAAAGTCAACTGAATAAGGTTCGTGACACCTTACTCGCGCTGAATGGGGATATTCAAGTGGAATATTTCTCAGCCCCGAAAAAAATCGGTATCGATAAACTACAACAAAAACTGGATATATGGTTCAGCCAGAAAGCCGTTCAAGTTGAAAACCATAGTTAATACAGTCTTTTTCATTCCCACCAATTAAATTCAGATGAAAAAAATGCCCCAGTCAAAATTGACTGGGGCAGCTAATATTCAGCTAAATCCGATTACGTGAAGTAAAAGGTCTGAAAGATAGAACATCTTACCTCTGTACCCTACGCCAATAACTCTACCCTATTTTATTTATTAGAAAAAGCCTTTTTGTAATTTATTTTCAGAAATTATCTCGATTCAGCCAAGAATTTTGCTCATTTTGACAACATTAAATGTAGTTTAATTACATATTTATGCGATCTGGATCTAATATGCATTACATGGACAACAAATCGGTACAAGTGAATACAAAAAATTTATTTAACTAATAATATTACTTAGTAAGAGTAAAATAACTGTTACACACCCTCTCAATGGGCATGGTTTTTCGTATAAGCGCCTTATGAATAAGAATAAATCCGATACGACCTTAACCAGGAGAATAATAATGAACCAGCATGATAATGCTTCATTAGGTATAAGTAACAATAGTAACTCTCTATTAGAATGGGAAGAAAATGTCTATTGCAGCAATAATATAGCCCTCGCATCCACCATTGGAGCAACCGCTATGTTATTGCAGAATGGCAGTGTAATTACCTGGGGACTTCCACATCTTGGCGGTCAAGTTCCACCTGACATTGCTGTATTACGAGATATCGTTAGCCTGAGTTCAACACAATATGCATTCGCGGCTTTACGAGCAGATCGCAGCGTGGTTGCCTGGGGAAATTCAGTTAACGGTGGACAACTTCCTCCCGACATTGCTCAACTAAAGGATATTGTTAGCCTGAGTTCAACGGCTAACGCCTTCTCAGCTCTGCGAGCAAATGGTAGCGTAGTTGCTTGGGGAGATAATCGCTATGGTGGCCAAGTTACACCAGAAGTTGCCCAATTACAGGACATTGTCAGTATAACTGCATCAGGTAATGCTTTCTTGGCTCTGCGGGCAAACCGCAGCATAGTTGCTTGGGGGCGTTTAGCTGGAGTACTTCCACCAGAGATTACCCAACTACAAGATATCATCAGTGTGCTTGGCAAAAACGATATGTACTCGACCTTCGCAGCCTTACGGGCAAACCGCAGCGTTGTCGCTTGGGGATACTCGCTGTTTGGCGGTCAGGTTCCACCAGCCATTGCTCAATTACAAGATATCGTTAGCCTGAGTCAAACAAGCTTTGCATTCGCAGCCATACGCGCAAACCGCAGCGTCGTTGCCTGGGGAAATGCAAGTACCAGCGGCACGATTCCACCAGCCATTGCACAACTACAGGATATTATTAGCTTGACTGCTTCGGGCGGCGCATTCACGGCTCTGCGGGCAAACCACAGTGTTGTCGCCTGGGGAGACACACCAATCCCACCAGAAATTGCTGCATTAAACGATATCATTGACCTCACTTCAACAGGCTCAGCTTTCACTGCCCTACGAACAAATCGTAGCGCGGTCACTTGGGGAGTAATAGCGAGTATTGAACGAGTTGAATATGACGCAGCTAAGGTACAGAATGTCACCAGCCTAAGTTCATCAAGTGATGCCTTTGCAGCCCTACGAGCAGACCGTAGCGTGGTCACCTGGGGAGATATATACAATGGCGGCAAACTTCCACCCGAAATTGCGAACTTAAAAGACGTTATCAGCCTGACGTCAACATCCCGTAGTTTTTCAGCCTTGCGAGCAAACGGTAAGAGAGTAGGCTGGGGAGGAGGAGATTTTGTAGCGCATGGTGAATATGACTAATGGATCATTGCACATGGCTTATAGTCACTTAACATGTTAGGTCGTCAAAAAGAGGAAAGCCTTAACATACTGCGTTGGCATCAGGAAGAACCCATGTCCCAACGCAGTTACTGATGTTTTTAACTGTATTAACTCAGCCCATCGCTTATTAAGCTGGCATATCAGTGTGCCTGATCCCAATTGTCACCGATACCTACATCCACTTTCAACGGGACATCAAACACCATACTCTTCTCCATTAATTCACGAATTTTCTGTTCTGCATATTCAAGTTGTGATTCATGGACTTCAAATACCAGCTCATCGTGAACCTGCATAATCATACGAACTTTCGGTTCTTCACTGACAATCCAATCATCCACCGCAATCATTGCTTTTTTGATGATATCCGCCGCGGTTCCCTGCATTGGCGCATTAATAGCTTCACGTTCTGCTGCCTTACGGCGCATGGCATTGCGAGATTTGATATCTGACAGATAAAGACGACGGCCATCCAGCGTTTCAACGTAACCCTGTTCTTCCGCTTGTTTACGAGTACGCTCCATATACGCCAATACCCCCGGATAGCGCTCAAAATAGAGATCCATATAGCGTTGAGCTTCACCGCGAGGAATACCTAACTGACGGGAAAGACCAAATGCACTCATACCATAGATCAAACCAAAGTTAATCGCCTTAGCACTACGGCGCTGCTCACTGGTTACCTGTTCCAGTGGCAAACCAAAGACTTCCGCCGCCGTTGCCCGGTGAATGTCTTGCCCCTCAGCAAAAGCTTTCAACAACCCTTGATCTTGAGATAAATGGGCCATAATCCGCAACTCAATCTGAGAATAGTCAGCGGCCATAATCCGGTAACTTTCAGGTGCCACAAATGCCTGACGAATGCGGCGGCCCTCTTCATTACGGACAGGAATATTTTGCAAATTAGGATCACGTGAAGAGAGACGCCCGGTTGCCGTTACCGCTTGGTGATAAGAAGTATGCACCCGTTTGGTCAGCGGATGGACCATCTGTGGTAATTTATCGGTGTAAGTGGATTTCAATTTTGCCAGCCCACGATGCTCTAAGATCACTTTCGGCAATGCATGGGTATCTGCCAACTCTTCCAATACTTCTTCATTAGTGGATGGCGCACCATTTGGCGTTTTCTTTACCACCGGCAATTGCAATTTTTCAAACAATATCGTCTGTAACTGTTTTGGCGAAGCCAGATTGAAAACCTCACCTGCCAATTCGTGTGCTTCTTTTTCCAACTCATCCAGACGGGCGGTGATCTCTTTTGAATGCTCAGCCAAAATATTTGCATCAATTAGCACACCTGTACGTTCCATACGGGAAAGCACCATGACCAGTGGCATTTCTGTATTCAGAAATACCTTTTCTAGCGTCGGCGCTTTCTCCAATTGCGGCCACATAACCTGATGCAGCAATAAAGTGACATCTGCATCTTCTGCGGCGTACATTGCGGCCTGCTCTACCGGGACCTGATTAAAAGTGAGTTGATTTTTACCTTTACCAGCAATCTCTTCAAAAGTCGTGGTCTTATGATTCAGATGACGCTCAGCCAAACTATCCATATCATGCCGACCCATACCTGCAACGCTATTTAGTACGTAAGATTCCAGCATGGTATCGTAAGCAATGCCTTGCAGTTCAATGCCGTAACGCGCCAATACGCCACGATCAAACTTAATATTCTGACCAATTTTCAACAGGTTACTATCTTCAAGTAGCGGTTTTAATGCAGCCAACACAACTTCTCTGTCAAGTTGTTCAGGCGCCCCCAGATAGTCATGGCCTAGAGGTAGATAAGCCGCATCGCCGGCAGAAATTGCAAATGACACCCCCACCAAATTAGCAGTCAAAGTATCAAGGCTGTCAGTTTCGGTATCAAAAGCAAAAACAGGCGCTTTTTTCAACTTTTCAATCCACTCATCAAAGCTTTGCTGATCAAGAATAGTCTGATAATTATCAGAAGAGAGTGTGGCCGCAACAGATTTATCTTCCGTCGGAGATGATTCATCATTACCAGTGGATACCGATTTTTTGCCTTTCTCTGCCAGCCAATCGCCGTTTGCCACATCACTTAACCAGCGTTTGAACTCATAACGAGAAAACAACTGATGCAGTTTCTCCGTATCAGGCTCTTTGACTGACAAAGCAACACAGGTTTTATCCAACTCAACATCTGTTTTGATAGTTGCCAGTTTATAGGAGAGATAAGCGACATCTTTATGCTGCACCATCTTATCCGCCAGCGTTTTCGCCCCACGGAAACTGAGCCCGGCAATTTTATCCAAATTGGCAAAGATATCATCCATGCCACCAATCCCTTGCAGTAATCCCAGTGCGGTTTTTTCTCCCACCCCAGGTACGCCAGGAATATTGTCAGAAGAGTCTCCCATCAATGCCAGAAAATCGATAATCAGAGCTGGCGGCACACCATACTTTTCAACGACGTCTTCCGGCCCCAAAATGGTGTTATTCATGGTATTAATAAGCGTGATATTTGGCGTGACCAGTTGCGCCATATCTTTATCGCCAGTGCTGATAAGTACCGTACGCCCCTCTTTTTCTGCCTGTAACGCCAAAGTCCCGATAACATCATCAGCTTCTACTCCTGGCACCACCAGCAATGGTAATCCCATAGCTTCAACCATCTGATGTAGCGGTTCTATTTGAGTACGGAGATCATCCGGCATAGGAGGACGATGAGACTTATACTCAGCGAACAACTCATCACGAAAAGTTTTGCCTTTAGCATCAAATATCACCGCTACATGGCTTGGTTTGTACTGCATTATCAAGCTGCGTAGCATATTCAATACACCATACATTGCTCCGGTCGGCTCTCCTGCGCTATTCGTCAGCGGAGGGAAAGCATGATAAGCACGATAAAGGTATGAGGAGCCATCAACCAAAATCAGGGGATTGTCTGCTATCTGAGCCATAAATCTTCTTTATTATCTGTATCTGTTACGGGTGTGATAAGGAAATAGGATGCCACAGCAAGCAGTAGGAAACGAATTTTATGTGAATTTTCTTTGCTGAAACCCGATTCAGATATTCACATCCTGCTATAAATTCTGTGGATAACTTTGTGTATAGATATTACAAGTTTTATTTAGGTATCGATCGTTGATAAAAAAAACTTATCAACCTCAGGTAAAAAATCAATGACTTATAATCTTAGTCATTAAACTGTCATATTGCCTTATAGATCACAGAGTTGTGGATATAACCCGAGTTTGTCTTACAAAAAAGTCTTTCTGACACGCATTATGCCAAAGGTTCTCACTCCGGCACATGCTTATGTCATTCTATTTCAGTGTCATCTTTTCTTCCAAGGGAAGGGGGATTCCCGCCGACAGTTGTAATGTGTTTAGCAACAGTGATAAGCCCGCCAGAATGGCCGGTGTGCTTTCTCGTTTTCGTTTCTGCTGACGTCCTGAATGATCATTCCACTACAATCGGCCTGGTTTTGATGACTCAACCTGAGGCTGGAAAGACAGTATCTTATGATTTCAGTTTCTATGCTCATTTGTGTAATAGTTGGTGGGTAGGCCGTTTGTGATGTAACTTACTTTATGTCTTACCAGAAGTTGTTCGATTTCAATGTCAATTCTTGCTTTTTTATGTCCTTTATATAAGCACATTAGTAGTGTTAAATATGAATGAAAACGAGATTTACAGACGCATAAAGCTTGCTTTTGACAAAGCGCCAAGAAACCAGTTTACGGTTGAGTTACATTTGCAAATGCTCAAGCATGCCGACGAATTAAAACACATTACAGCGAGGGAGTTTTGTGAAGGTGTAAGTCTTCACCCAAGCTTCGGCGCGGAGTTTAGTAAAATGCGTAATCTGATCCCTCATCTTAAAGCTGCTGGTTTTGACACGAATCTTCTTTAACAAAATATTTTTGGAAGGGGGTATTAATGAGTGACGACACTTTTGAATATGGCAGCCGGTGGCTCAAGACGGATTTTCACCTCCATACCCGTACGGATAAAGAGTTCAAATACACGGGTGCAGATAACGACTACGTAAATCAATACGTACATTCGCTAAAAGATGCCGGTATTGGCCTTGGTATGATTACCAACCATAACAAATTCGATATGCTCGAATTTCAGAGTTTGCGCAAAAAGGCCAAAAAATCCGGCATTGGTCTGCTGCCCGGTATCGAGCTTTCGGTAAAAGATGGGCTAGCGGGTGTGCATACCCTAGTAGTGTTTTCCGATAAATGGATAAGCAACAAGGAGCAAAAAAACTATATTCAGGACTTTCTCAATATGGTCTTTGCCGGGAAAGCTAATTTTGAGCAGGAAAATGCACGTTCGAATCACGATATTCTTAAAACCATCCAAATTTTGGATGATTATCACAAAGACTACTTTTTAGTTTTTGCTCATGTGGAAGCACCCAACGGTTTATGGGGTGGTTTATCGCCGGGTCGGATAAAAGAACTTTTCGACAATACTTCTGTTCGATGCAGAGCTTTGGCATTCCAAAAGGTTCGCACCCGAGATGAGCGCTCTAAAATCCAACAAGCATTGGGTGACTTATATCCTGCCGAAGTGGAAGGTTGCGATGCCAAGAACCTTGCCGATATGTCGGCCAGAAATGAAGCCAGTTATCTCAAACTCGGTGCGTTCAGCTTTGAGGCTGTAAAATTTGCCCTGCGGGATAAGAGATCCCGCGTACAAGCTAAGCTACCTAACTATCGCCATTCGTTTATTCGTAAAATCAGTTTTGAAGGTGTGGGTACCTTGGGTGGCACTGAAATCTGTCTATCTCCGGAACTGAATACTCTGATTGGCATTCGTGGCAGTGGCAAATCTTCCGTATTGGAAGGCATTCGCTATGCCCTGAATATCCCGTTTGGCGATAAGTCCTCTGACGTTGAATACAAAGAAGGTTTAGTAAAGCACCTACTATGTAGTGGCGGGAAGATCACTATCGACGCGATTGACCGGCGAGGCCAGCCTTACCAGATACGCCGTATATTAGGTGAACGCCCTGATGTATATGTTAACGGGCAATTACAGCCGGGTGTGTCGATTCGAGAAACCGTCCTACATCAACCCATTTACTTTGGTCAAAAAGACTTGTCGAGCACTGGCGCTGGATTTGAAAAAGATCTAATTGAAAAGCTGGTTGGGGAAGCTTTAATTTCTGTTCGCCAAAAGATAGAGCAAGGTCGTCAGCGCGTAGTAGATATTATTGGTCAGATGAAACGTTTAACCCGTGCTGCCTTGCAGAAACAAGAGTGGCAGCAAAAAAAGCAGGATGTTGAATTTAAGTTAAGGTTTTACCAGCAACACGGCGTAGAAGCCAAACTGCAAAAGCAGATTGACTTTGATCGAGATGAGCGCAAAGCGCAGCAGGTGATCCAAGGGGCGCAGCATTATCTGACTGAGCTAAATAGCTTTATTGCCAGCTTTGAAGATGAACTGAAAAACCAAATTCTGTATAAGTCAGCACAGAATCAGCCTTTTTTTGATGACTTTTTTGCGGTCTATCAACAGTTGCTCACTGGCTTTAATGGAATTAAGCAAGTGGCTGGAAGTGACCAAGCGACAGTTCAGCAATTGCAGCAAAAGTTGACGGGCTTTCAACAACAAAAACAAGCGCTGAAAGAAGAATTTGCGGAAATCGAGCGCAAGTTAGCCAGTGAATTTCAACAAGCGGGTGCACAAGCAATCAGTCCGCAAGAGTTTAAGCAGCTTAAAAGTCTGCTCGATCAGGCTGAGCAAATGCTGTCTGTATTGGACAAGAGTGAGCAGCAATATGCGGAGTTGAATCAAGGAGTTGAGCGGGAGTTGGTTCAACTGAATGGCCTTTGGCTTGAAGAATACTGCGCTATTGAGCAAGTGCTGAATAAAATCAATCGAGTGGATTCGCCGTTAAAAATTGTGCCGAAATTTAAAGATAACAAAGCGGCTATGCTCAAGCATATTCAGGATTTGTACCGCGGCAGCCGTATTCGAGAAGCTACATTGCAAACAGTGGTGGATGAATTCAGCGATTTTGGTGCGGCATGGCGAGAAAAGGATAAGTTGAAATTGCTGGTTGGTGGTTCATTCGATACCTTCTGGCAGTATTTTGAAGATAATCTAGACGCTTTGCTGACTTGGCAGGTGCCGAATGTTTTCACTATTGAATACCATGGTAAGGCTCTGGCTCATCATTCATTAGGGCAGCGCGCATCTGCATTAATACTGTTTGTTCTAAGCCAACAAGAAAATGATGTTGTGATCATCGATCAGCCAGAAGACGACTTGGATAACCAGACTATCTATGACGATGTTATCAAGCTCATTCGTGAGTTAAAGCCAAAAACGCAGTTCGTCTTTGCCACTCATAACGCCAACATTCCAGTGTTAGGCGATGCTGAGCAGGTCATCGCCTGTGAATATCAGGATGATCATATTGATATTGTCAGTGGCAGCATTGACTGCGCGGATGTTCAGCAGCGTATAGTCGGTATTATGGAAGGTGGCGCAGAAGCCTTCGAGAAACGTAAACAGGTATATGAAGCATGGAAACCCAAGAGCTCTTAGCAATAATTGCACGTGATGAAGATAGCCGTCATCAATTTAAAGCAGACGTCAACAATGCATCTTCGTTGGGTGCCGAAATGGTAGCGTTTTCCAATGGTACTGGAGGCTTAATTCTCATTGGTGTTAACAATGGCGATGGGTCTCGATCTGGATTGACGAGAGAAGATATCGGTCGAATTAATCAAGTCATAGCGAATGCTGCTACAAATAATGTTCGCCCCCCAATAAATCCTGTTACGGAAAACATTCAACTCCCCGATGGCCTAGTCATTGCAGTACATATAGAGCAAGGCATTAGTAAACCTTATATGGATACTCAGGGCTATGTTTGGGTGAAAAATGGTTCTGATAAGCGAAGGATGACCGCTCGCGAAGAGTTGCAGCGAATGTTTCAGGAGGCGGCACTGATTCATGCAGATGAGACACCGGTAAGTGGTACGTCAGTAGCCGACATCGATCAAGAGTTCTTTGATTCGTTTTTTGAGGGGGAATACGGCGAGAGGGTTGAGGAACAAGGTGTATCTCGCTCTCAGCTTTTAGAGAATATGAATTTGGCTAAAAATGGTCAGTTGAATATTTGTGGTACTTTGTTGTTTGCATCGCGGCCTCAGATTCGCCTTCCTGTTTTTATCGTAAAGGCTGTTGCCTTCCCCGGCGTGGATATTGAAGATGAGCACTATATTGATAGTCAAGATATCAATGGCAAGCTGTCGGATGTGTTCCAAAAGGTGCTGGGGTTTGTATTGGCAAATATCCGACATATTCAAAATAAGCAAAGCTTTAACTCACTTGGCGAGCCTGAAATCCCGAGGATTGTTTTAGAAGAACTGATTTCCAATGCGCTTATTCATCGCGATTACTTTGTGTCAGCCCCCGTTAAAGTGCTGGTTTTTGCAGATCGGATTGAAATTATTAGCCCCGGCCATTTACCCAATAATTTAACCATTGAGAACATCAAGATGGGGAACTCAAATATTCGCAACCCAATCTTGGCTTCATTTGCTTCTAAGGTATTGCCATATAGAGGCTTGGGAAGTGGTATTAAACGTGCAATCAAAGCATACCCAGATATTGAATTGATTGATAATAGGGAGGGGAATACATTCAAAGCTATCATTAGCCGAATGTTACCTAATGAGTGACTCCAAATCACTTCACTGAATATTTTCCGCCTGTATTTTGTGACGAAAACTGGCAAAAGCAGGAATTCAGCACCTGAGCAATCAGACTGTCGCCCACTAAGGGGAATCCCCCCTCCCGAGTCACGAAGTGCGAAGATGGGGGAGATACCCTCTTAGATGTCAAAGTATTACTTCTGGTTTAACAAGAAGTTAACAACGTCTGAGTAGGATTTCGCATAGTTATCAGCAGAAGTGGCATCAATACCGTCATTTTTCACCATATACTTGCCGTTAACAAACATTGCCGGTACACCTCGCAGTTGCAAATCCTGAGCGGCTTTTTGCTGCTTAACAACTAAGGATTTCACCACAAAACTACTCATGGCAGCATCATAATCCTCAGCCGTCACCCCGGCTTTGATAAAAGCATTGCGAATATCATTCGGAGTCTTAATAGCCAGTGTTTTCTGAATACCCTCAAACAGTACCGGGGTCACTTTGTCTTCAACACCCATTGCCATTGCCGCAGCCCAAGCAGTAGTCAATTCTTTACCCAGTGGCCCTAAAAAATCCACATGATAACGAACAAGTTTTGTCCCTTCCGGTAAATGCTGCTTCACCGTCTGAGGAACTTTAAAAGTCTCTTCAAACTGATAACAATGGGGACAATAGAAAGAGAAGAATTCTAGCACCGACGGTTGATCCGCTACCGGCGATTTCAATTCAACATACTGTTTTCCTTCGGTAAAATTGGCAGCAGATACGCTAAATGCCATCACCATTCCGACTAAAGCTAACCAAAACTTCTTCATAACTATCTCCATGATAAACATTAATACATTGGGTTAAGCTGCAAAGGTGATCCCTGTAACAGCTTAATCTGTTCAGAAAAAAGCGACGTCTGTTTTAACCAAAAATCGGTATCTGTCATCCAAGGAAATGCTTTAGGGAAAGCAGGATCCTGCCAACGTCGGGTAACCCATGCCAAATAGTAGATCATTCGCATAGCACGCAATGGTTCTATCAATGGCAATTCCTTCGGATCAAAATCTGCAAATTCACTATAGGCTTCCAGCAGTGTATCTAACTGCAATAGCTGTTCCTGACGAGAGCCATGAAGCAACATCCATAAATCCTGAATTGCTGGGCCGTTACGCGCATCATCAAGGTCAACAAACCAAGCTTCGTCACGCCACAAGATATTACCCGGATGGCAGTCACCATGAAGCCTCAATATTTGCCAATCATCGCGCCAATTTGATACTACGGCATTTATCAAATCATCCAATACCGCCAAAAATTGCCTTCTCTGTCCCGCAGGAACCAACTCACATACAGCCAAATCCTGTCGTGGTTGATGCAGATACTCATTTAACCCGATAGTTGGGCGAGAAGTGAATTTCTGCCGGCGGCCAATCTGATGAATTCTCCCTAGCAAACGCCCTACATCTTCTAATTGAAAGAGATTATCGGATTCATACTGACGCCCACCGATGCTTGGAAAAACGGCAAAAAAGAAATCTTTAAAAGTCAGTAAAGTTTGCTTATTAAATACCAAAGGTGCCGCAACAGGTAAATCAGCTTGTTGTAGCGCCAAAGCAAAATCATGCTCTTCCTGAATCTGCTGCTGATCCCAACGTAGTGGCCGGTAAAACTTCACAACATAACGTTTACGATCTTCATCTATAAACTGATAAACACGGTTCTCATAACTGTTTAACTCTGTCAGCCCGGAATCGACATACAGCCCGGTCTGCACCAATGCATCCATAATCAAATCCGGTGTTAATTCCCGGAAATTAAAAGCAGACTGGTTTGTTAGCACATTCTATTCTCTTGATTAATCTGTAATAACGGCTATACAAATTAACAGGGATGACCACATAGAGAAAGGATTGCTCTGTCAATAAGCGTAAAGATGACCCTTTTATCAGCAAATTATCTGGTGAGCTTATTTTAAAAATGCTCAGTTGAACCCAAATAACCAAGCTGAAAAGAAGTTATTATTAGTGGTAATAACTACCTCAGTTGATAACTTGAACATTATGCAACCAAAAATAAGCGGCGCAATCCTTGCTGGAGGCCGCGCCACCCGTATGGGCGGCAATGATAAAGGGTTAATTTTTTTAAATAAAAAACCACTGTACCAACATATTGCGGATAAGCTATTTCCACAAGTAGATGAATTAATTATCAACGCGAACCGCAATCTGGATATTTACCGACAAAGTGGTTATCAAATTGTTCCAGATTTAACACCAGACTTCTCTGGCCCCCTTTCAGGCATACTGACAGTCCTAAAATCAGCTAGTTACGATTGGGTTATATTTGTTCCTTGTGATGTACCAGATCTCCCTACTGATTTAGTCATTCGCTTATGGCAGGGAAAACAGCAAGCATTGGCAGCCTATGTAAATGATGGCTACCGGGCTCACCCTACCATCGCTTTACTACACCGCAGTCTGACTTCTCAATTAGAGAATTATTTGGCTAACGGTGATCGCAAATTAATACTGTTTATGCATAAGATCAGAGCGATAGCCGTTCAATTTGATGATAATCCCATCGTCTTTACTAATCTGAATACACCGGAAGATTGCCGACATTGGGAGCATATACAGGAGATCAAAAAATGAGTACCAAATCGCTTCCGCTACTAGGTATTACAGCCTATAGCGGAACAGGAAAAACCACACTGCTCAAACAAGTGATTCCACTATTACGTCAACGGCAAATCCGGGTTGGTCTGATAAAACACACCCATCACGATGTGGATGTGGATAAACCGGGCAAAGACAGTTATGAACTGCGCAAAGCCGGTGCAGAGCAAACTCTGGTTGCCAACCAGCAACGCTGGGCGTTAATGACAGAAACGCCAGATTTGATGAAAGTAGATTTGAACTATCTTGCCAGCCGTTTTGATCTAAATTTACTGGATTTGATTCTAGTGGAAGGTTTTAAAGATGAGCCAATCAACAAGATCGTTCTATACCACAACACTCTTAACCACCGATTAAGCGATCTTCTTGATCAACATGTGATTGCTGTTGCCAGTGATGAAAAATTGGAGACTATTTTGCCACAATTGAATATCAATCAACCTGAACAGGTAGCTGATTTTATTGTCGAATGGCTGAATATGGAACGTTAAGTCACTTCCGCCTGCGCTCAGTCATGTGAAAACTCCCGAAACATAGGCAGAAGACCAAAAACAACTATTGATAAGGGAATAATTAACCGATTGTACTTCTTTTGGATCAAGACCTGATTACAGCACCGGCCACCAAACGCCCCTGATGGAACGTCGCCTGACGGGCAGGCAAACGTGCCACGGCCTCAGCAGAGCAACTAGCTGCCACCAAGACAAATTCCGCCTTATCACCTACCCGCGGCCAAATACGCTGCCCCTGGTCATTAAGCGGCAACACACCGCCAGTAGCAATAGCCATAGCGCGGGAAAGATGAAATTCATCTGAGCCACGGTACAACTGCGCGTAAAAATTAGCCTTTTCCAACATATCACCCGTGCCAAACGGCGACCAGTGATCAATCACACTATCAGTACCCGTCATAATAAATACCCCTTTAGCCATGAGTTGCGGCAACGGCATCATCAAGCTACCAATAGGCACGGTGGAAGCTATCGTGATTTGCTGCTCCGCCAAACGGGAAGCGGTTTCTGTTAGTTTCTCCTCATCCAATGTGGTCAGGGCGAAGGCGTGGCTGATAGTGACCTTACCACGCAAAGCAGATATCTTCTCCACCGTATCAATCATATAGTTGATAGCAGCAACACCCGCTGGGCTTACCTCATGCAGATGAATATCCACACCAGCGTTATTATCGAGTGCAATCTGGAACATAGTATCCAGTGATTTTTCCATCGCAGCATCCACGCTAGTAGGGTCCAACCCACCAACATACTGTACCCCCATTTGCATCGCCTCACGCATCAGTCCCTCCACTTTGGAGTGCAGCAAACCGTGCTGAGGAAAAGCAACAATTTCACAACTGAAATCATCACGGTGATTATCTAACGCATACTGCAAATGCTCCAGACTCTTCAAACCACTAACCGGATCAATATTACAATGGCTACGGGCTTACCGTACTGCCCTTGGATTGCAACAGAGCGATCAAACCCTCCGCTCGTTGCTGTGAAGTAGGCAGTAGTTTGGGGATCAGAGTTTGTTCCTGAGCGATCATATCTATAATGGTTTTACCCTGGCGGGGTAACGGTGCCTGCCACGGACCACCGTAGTAAGTCTTATCTAGATGAATGTGCATATCACGGAAAGTAGGCAACAACAGCTGTCCCTGCGCTTGATAGCATGGCAAATGCGTATTTAGTAGCACACTCGCAGCATGGATTGCAGCAATCCGACCATCTTTGATTTCCAATGTATATAATGCGGTACGTGTGCCAATCACAATATCGCCATTATATTCAAACCCATCCTCCAATAGCACATCTCTCAGATAGTAATGGCTATCAATAAGGGTAGTCTGCATCAATGATGTATTAGCGGCAGTGGTTGTTGATGGTATAGCCTGCACGATCCCCCCGGTCAAGGAAACCGCCGCACAAGCGGTAGTGAATTTACCCGTTTGGCTGAGAAAAGCTCTTCGGCTTTGCTGTTGAGGTTTGTCCACATTTAAGTCCTTATTTGAATCCTTAAAAAAGCTCACTAAATTTGATTCTCTGAAGGATATTTTCCAGAATTTAAAACTACATATAAGCAGATTTTCAACAACATCACCGTATTATCATAGCCTACTCCCACAGAATCATTGTATAGAAAGCAAGCATATTGTGATCTTTCGTCAATTTTTGCTAAGGAGTTGATAGAGTTTTTCTAATATCCATCGAGGTAAATCCCAGGCAAGTCTTTGAACATCTATTACGTTGGTAGTTTGCTTACTCATCTGAACGATCAGTAAGCAATATGCGTTTGTGCACAAATCCTTACACCTACCTCTGATGAGAGAGATTGATAAGAGAAAGGCCGAATGAAATCGGCCTTTAGAAAAATGTTATAGATAGGGTTCAATAACATCACTGCATCGTTACTCCTACACCTTAAATCTGGAATTTTTCTGGAAAAGCTGAATTCACCTCACTTGTGAACACTTTCCAGAGTTTTCATTAATTACTGATAAAAGAGCACCTTTTGTAGTTTTTAAGGAGTGTTTTCCAGAAAACAGAAGTTAGAAGTTAATAGTGCAAATTGTAAATAACCTCAGCTTCGTTTAAAAATGGCGATATCACAATCCCGTAAATTCAAGCTCAGTTTTTTAGGTTGGAATGTATAAGCAATTAAGCCCGCGACGATTTCCAATAAAAAACCGAGCTGACTGCGGTGTCTTGAATGCGCTATCTGAGAAATATTTTTGAGCTGATCCACAACCGGTTGAGTAGGCCACGGGAACTGCCCCCGCAGCCTCTCGCAGAACGGTACGTGAGCCTCTCGACTCATACCGCTCCCATCAGGCAAACACGCCTGTCATTCCTGCCCGCCAATGGGCAAACAACCCCTTATGCTGCTTTGCGATCCTTTGAAGCAGTTTTGAGGCTTGGGTTTTGTGTCTGCTCAGTGCCTTGAACTTTCGCCTGGCCCAGCGCACCAGCGCTTTGTTGAGTTGCCTGAAGACCTTATACAGTTCCCACCGGCAAAATTGCCCATAATAATTCAACCAGCCATTGATTATGGGGTTTAGCCAGTTTGCCAGTTGTATCAGGTTCAGTTCTGTCCGCATTCGGATTTTCAACTTGCGAATTTTGAATCTCATGGCTTTTTGGGCCGCTTTGCTGACTGCCGGTGTAAAACTCACAAACAAACTGTTTCTTTTACGGTTCTTGACCCACCTTGGTCTGAATGTATATCCCAGAAAATCAAAACGGGTATATTCATATTTTCCTTTTCGTTCGACATCCTTACAGTAAGCAATCCGGGTTTTGTCCGGATGCAGTACCAGTCCACATTCCCTGAAACGGTGTTCCAACATTTGCCAGATTTCTCTGGCCTGAGCTTCACTCTGGCAATGAACCCGTCCATCATCTGCATAGAGACACCATTTCATCCGGGGATAATATTTCTGCATCCACTTGTCGAAAACGTAGTGCAGAAATAAATTTGCCAGTATAGGGCTAATCACACCGCCCTGTGGGGTGCCTTTCTCCCGGAATAACACCTCACCATTGCATTTCATCGGTGCCGTTAGCCAGCGTTCGATGTACAGGCAGATCCACGGACTGTTTGTGTGTTTCCTCACGGCTTTCATGAGTAAATCATGAGGAATATTGTCAAACAACCCCTTGATATCGAACTCCAGTACCCAATCCTGCTGCCAGCATCGCTGCCTTGTGACTCGGATGGCATCAATCGCCGATTTATTCGGGCGGTAGCCATAAGAATCCGGCAGAAAATGAGGCTCAACAAGCGGTTCGAAATGAAGCCTGACCACCATTTGTACCACACGATCCGCTACAGTAGGAATACCCAGCAGGCGTTCACCTCCCGATTTCTTGGGAATGGCGACACCTTTTACTGGGGGCGGATAATAACTGCCCGATGATAAGCGGTTCCAGAGTTTATACAAATTCCCTTTTAAGTTTGATTCAAAATCCGCGAGGGTTTGACCCTCCACGCCTGCCGCACCTTGATTGGCCTTAACCAATAACCAAGCACGGTACACCTCCCTTTTATCAATGACAAACGGCTTTGCCTTAACCTCCGTTCTCCTCCTGCCTGACAGTTGGATACCGGGTAAGGCTGCCTGACGTGACCCCTTCGCTCCACATTCATTACAAATATTTCCTCACTACTACGAGTCACTCCGCCCCTGTATCACGCTTCGGTACTCTCATACTTGTCAATTTAGTGACTTGCATTTCTTCCTTAACATCGTGATGACAGGTTCCCGCAGTTCCCAGAAAGAACCCGATACAAAGTCACGCCCACTCTACGCCGGACACCACCTGCGCAGCATTCGGATCCACTCACAGATTTATCCCGGAAGATAGAAACGCCCCCGGTTTTGATGTCAACTCTCTTCTTTACGACGCGTCCACATAGGTTCGGTTTTACTCGTCTCTCTGTACCCTACCTGCCGAACTTTTTTTTGTTCGCGCTTTGACCTCAACGCTCACGACCCCCGCTCTTTACGGCAGCCGCTTGAGGTAGTTTGAAGCCGGCTTCCGACAGCAGACTTCGGTGGGCCTGCCACCATCTCCTCCTGAGCTTACGCTACATACTGGCTGCATTTCCTATGCGGCTAGTTTGTATGCCTGCGGCACACTTTCTATTAAAAATCGCCTTCTTAACATCAGGTTATCCCACAGAGATAACGCTTTTGCCTTCATGTTACTGCGGACATGAGTGATTAACGTTATTTCTTCTGCTTCCAGTTCATCACACAAGGCCTGTGACAAATACCCTTTATCGCCATACAAACACCCTGTTAACCCTTGTACCAGCGCTTTGACGGGATGACGATCATCTTTATTTCCTGAGGTCAGCTTAACCGCTAAAAGTTCACCACAATCATTGATAACCAGATGAAGTTTACAGCCATAAAACCAGCCTGTACTCGTTTTCCCTCGCTGTGCGACACCCTCAAATACGCGATGACGGGGAATACGGAGATTGTGACAAACAGCAATTTTGGTTGAATCAATAAAGGCGATACCCTGGGTTTGGGCCTTGCGTGACGAAAGAAAAGCACAGAGAGGAATGAGCGCCCTTTGTTTCAAGGTTAACATCCGGGTGTAGCTGACCAACCGGGGAAAATCGGCCTGAAGATAGTGTTTAACATGCTGAATATAAAACGTTTTAAAATCACGATAATGGCTCATGTGGAATAAAATGAGTATCGTCATCACTTCACTGAGAGAAAGGGAAGCGTCGCGGCGACGTTTGAGCAAGCCATTTTCAATTAACTGTTGATGCCAGAGAGGAATAAATTTTTGGCAAAAGTCATCGACGCCACAGTAAAGCTCTTCTAAATTAGACATGCCTGAGGATCTCACGATTTTGTTTTCTTTGACAAAAACTTTGATCGTGCCTCAGGCACTTAGTTCCCTTCTTAAGCAAACCTCAGGTTAAATACCTTTAAGCTGAGGACGTCTGAGAAAATAGTAAGGACTAAAGTTACCTTGTGTGCTTTGTCTGAACTCCGTTTGGATGAGTACACAAAAATTTGTAAACATAGGCAGTTTGTACAATCAGCTAGCAAAGATGACTCAACAATATCAGTACAAATTACCGGACTGAAGTCAAATACAGTGTTCAATATAAAGCATCTAGACCAGCGATTTAGCATAGGAAGCAGTAGGGCTAGATTTTAACCTACTGAAAGCATTAAATTTGAACTTGTGGAATGATTGATACCCTTGGCTGTATCTCTGTCAGAATATCAGCATAGGATTGCAAAATATCGGTGAATAATTGCTTATGTTTTGGAGCTTCCAAAGTTACAACAAATGCATATTTGATTATCGGTGCTTTGGCGCCATCAATAGCCCCGCCACCATCTCTAGCCATATAATGAAGCTCGAAAGCGGGTTTCTCTAGTTTGTTACCAAATTTAGATTTTTGAGCGTGCAAAACAGATTCCCATTTCGCCGCATCACGCCTTAGCTCTGCTTCTGTCGCAATCTTTACTTGTTGAAAAAAAGACTCCTTCAGTTTTCCATCCTTCGGAATCCAACTAATTTCAACGCCAGCTTCTGTATACATAGAGGAATCTTGAGGATCTACAGGAGTAGAAAAACAGCATGTTGCTTTGATGGTAACTTTTCCATTAATCCCAGAATCTGGAATAGGCAACGGTACCCGCAAATACTTTCCAGGGCTCAACTCACCTTGATACAAAATACGCGCAACACCATCCGGCGATTCTATTAACTGTTCTACATTATCAGGTGCTTTCCCCCAACCAACTTCTGACACATCATGACCTTGACTATCGGCAGAGTTAACCAAGAGAGCTTTAATAGCTAACGGAGATAACTCATGCCCCATCACGGCTCTTATTCCGACTGCATTGCGAAGAACGTAAGGAGAAGCAAAACTGGTTCCTTGTACTGGAACTGTTCTAGGCTGAGAACTTGAGGCTAATACATGAAAATAATCTTTCGGGGATCCCCCAAAACCCAGTAAATCAGGTTTTACTCTGCCTGGTGCCCTACCTGGCCCAATAGCACTATATGGAGCTCTAGCCCATTCAGGTCGCAATGTATCAGCAGCACCAACAGCTACAGCATTTACACAATCAGAAGGTACTTGGATTCTATTGAGTTGGGTTGCATGATCTGCTTCTCCATTATTACCAGCAGCAACGGTAAAGAAAGTTTCTCCATCAGCAAGGTAGCTGTCTAGCAAGGAAGTCCATGCATGAACTTCATCATCATCAATAGCTAAATCAGGTCCTAAACTTAAGTTTATAAACTCGTATTGTCGGGAAAGAAGAATGTCTTCAATATGCCCAAGTGTCCGATAAAGCTCAAAAGGATCTTCTTTATCAATATATGAATCCAAGATTCTATGATGATCAATATATGAGTATGGTCGTGCAGGAGTTTTACCAGGTTCAATAGGTCCGAAAAGGAAAGCGGACGAAACACCAATTCCATGTTCTGGCCCACCTTCGCAGTCAGATGCTTGAGCGTCAGATAATTTATAATCTCGAACCCAAGGGTGCAGAGGGTGACTTACTGGCAATCCTCCATCTAATATGGCAACTCTTACATCATTTGCTAATGGTGGCTCTGAAGGTAATTGAACCGGAGAAGGTACGGACATAGAGCGAACCATTGGCTGAAATGCCCTTAGCATAGGCATCGGCCTTACAACACGCACAAATGGATGTTTCGCTAACTGCCTGAGATGTTGTTCTGAGCCCATCATTGGCACAAACCATAAGTTTGATACCATTATTGATATATCTTCATCTGGTACAAAGCCTATTGAACGGGAATAAGTTAGTACAGAAGCCTTAATAAAGTCACTTGAGCTACCAGGAATTAACTGGACACCTACTTCAAACTCTACAGGTTTCTCTACTAGACCTGGTTTAACTTTCGAGTCTGGTTCTATAGTTTCGATACTCCATATTTTCTGCAAATCATCAGAACCAGGAGTTTCATTTGTAAAATCTTTTAGTTTCTGGCCGAATTGTTTAAGCTGCTCACGTTTTCCGGCAATATAAAGAGCCGTCGATGGCGATATTTTAGGTTGACCTTTTTTTGTCCAGCGATCCGGTCTTACTTCAGTAGCACGACTCCCAATAGAGTGTACGCCTATTTCTCTCAACAAACGTTTAGGAAAGTGGCCTTTTGCTATATATGACGGGTGTAAAGTAAGCTTTGTAACAACATAATCTCGCGGACATATCGAGCTTTCATATTGTTTAAGCTCTTCAACCACATGCTCAAATTGTGGTACTAACCGTGTAATTGACTCCTCAATAGTATATAGCCCTCTACTTGAAGGGGGAATTCTAGGAGGTGGCGTCAAACTTGTTAGCTCTTCAGCCTTACCAATAATATAGTTTTTCTTCGGCATTTACTTTCCTTACGAGTCCTTTTAGTTCAATCGCTTCCGGATCGTGTCTCGACTACATCCAAATACTTTTGCTGCTTTTTGCTGTGACATTCCTATTTCTGAAACAGCCTTAACTGCTAGCTCAATCCTTTCTGCTCTAGTTTTCATTTCAATATCCGGCAGAACATAACTCAGTATGTTTTGCTCAAAATCCTTAGGATTTAGAATCTTCATCTTCCGAAGTTTATAAATGACCCTACGAATATTGCTATATGAAGTTCCAACCAAGCTTAATTGAATTAAATCGATCCAAGGTAAAAACTCATCTTTATCCTGTCCTAGGAATTTATAAATAGCTTCAGTTACAAAGGATTCGCTAGGATTTTCAAAGAAAATCTCAACATCAAATCTTCTCCATAAGGCAAGGTCGACTAACTCTGGGTGATTTGTTGCAGCAATTAAAAGACCACCTGTTGGCCAATCTTCTAATTCTTGTAGCATTACAGTCACTAAACGCTTTAGTTCTCCAACATCACCTTCATCACTTCGACGTTTGGCAATTGCATCAATTTCATCTAACAACAGAACACAGGGGTGTGACTTAGCAAAATCGATAACTTTACGTAAGTTGCTACCAGTTTTACCTAAGTAACTACTCATTACTGCGGTTAAGTCAAGAGCATAGAATGGGAGATTTAGTTTTCCTGCTAACCACCTAGCAGTCATGGTCTTACCAACGCCAGGAGGACCTTGAAAAATTATAGAACTTGTAGGAAATAGGCCACTTTCATTTAATAGCTCACTAGATTGTCTTTCTTTAAGTATATTCGTTAAGGTTTGCTTTAACTTTTTATCAAGTAAAGGCTCTTCCCCAGAAATAGAGCAATCAAATGACTTTAGTAAGGGAATAGCATTGTCTATGTTGGGTTCAAACAACCCTGTCTCTTCTTCAGAACGCTGTTTGCGACGAAAAACACTGTTAGACCTGGCAGGTTGAGATTTGAGTAGACCTTCTATTTCAGTGCCTAATTGTGGCTCCGTTTTTCTTAATTTACGTACCAATTTCGCAAGATAAAGCCTTACATCAGACTCTTTGCCGGATAAAGCTAATCTAGACAACGCTACTAGTTCATTTGAACTAATCATTGTTTTTCACCATTATATCAACCAACGCATTGCAGTGACTAAAAAAATAATATTTTAATAATATTAGTCACAGAAAAGCAAAAAGTCCATATTTATAGGTTAATAATTATGACTAATTTTTTGAAAATACTTACCATGTAGTCACCCCCTAAGCCCCCACTCTAAACAGGAGTGAAAATGTTACCTAAAATGGGAAAATTGCTTCATCAAAACGACATCAATCAACTACCTGCTTACTTAGCTATACACTTAAGTCAAGTTCCTAACTAATACTATTACGAACGTTATTTTATTCTAACAATTTGATTTCGCCGTGGTTCTGCTAGCTCTAACTGCTCAAGCAGTTAATTTTCAAATTAAGACTGATTGATCCAGACTCACCAAAGGTAAATCGACATGACTAAAAGTACAGGAACAGGTCGTATACTACACGAGATAAGTGCTTACACAGCTCTCGAAGAAGAATACGACACAAATGTTGCAAATACTGTAACAGCAACAGCTATTAACAAAGCTCATAAAAATGCACTCGTGACCCCAACTGATGTTGGCTCATGAGCCAACATCAATAAAATAGTTCTTCAAGGAAAAGTTGATATAGATCAAGAAGCACTAAGATTAAACGAGCAAGCAAAAGAGGCGGCAGATCAGATGATTGCAGACATTATGAACACCTCCGAAACCGAAGATACTGATGAATGACTATAGATTTCCACTTGCAAACAAGGGAGTTCATTATTGGACTCCTTTTTTGATATTTAGCGCTTCCTATACGGCTATAAGACATGTTTTTCCCTCAGATAGTGACAGCTTTCACTTTCCCCTTTTCGTATAATTAAAATACTCATATTTTCAGATAGTTATATATCTAGAAAAAACTAAATTGCAAAGTGCCGACTAATTCCCTGATTAGCTCATAATCGCAGTTAAGCGGGCGTTTACGCACAGGATTTCAGATAACTTCTGGTAGGGAAAAATCATATGTGCAGAAAATGCATGAGCAATAGGGTCTAACCAATCATGGAACACTTTCGTGCTTAGAAAGACTACATCGCTAGTCTATCACCGCCATTCTTAAATCAGACTTTATTACTCTATCTGCTGAAAGTAACTCCGATAAAATCTAGGAGGTTGGTGAATGGGCATAAAAAAGGCCAGAACTAATCCTGGCCTAATTCAGCATCTTCCAGAGGATGGAAGGTGTGCAGGTGGGATTCCTACACTAACGTGTCATAGTAACAAACTCTTCCGCCGCAGTGGGATGAATTGCAACCGTGTTATCAAAGTCTTTCTTCGTTGCCCCCATCTTCAATGCAACAGCGAAACCTTGCAGCATTTCATCCATTCCGAAGCCGATACCATGAATGCCAACAATCTTCTCTTCCGGCCCGACACATACCAATTTCATCCGGCACGGCTGGCGATGTTGAGTGACAGCGGTATACATCGCAGTAAAAGAAGATTGATAAGTTTTCACCTGCTCTTCACCAAATTGCGCTTTCGCCTGAGGTTCAGTCAGCCCCACAGTACCAATAGGCGGATGGCTGAATACGACAGTTGGAATATTGGTGTAATCCAGATGTTCTTCTGGTTTATTGTTAAACAAGCGCTCAGACAAACGACGACCTGCTGCAACCGCTACGGGGGTTAATTCCACTGCACCGGTGTTATCACCTACTGCATAAATACCTTTCACATTCGTATTCTGGTATTCATCAACTCTGATGTAGCCTTTTTCATTCAACTCAACACCGGCTACAGACAAATTCAGATTATCCGTTGCGGGCTCACGGCCAATAGCCCAGATTAGGGTATCAACGGTTTGTTCTTTGCCATTTTGCAGTTGCAAGGTCAGGCTACCATCCGCATTTTTACTTACTGATTTTGGCACCGATTCTGTATGCAAAGTAGGTCCTTCGGTATTGATGACTTCCAAGAGTGTTTCAACAATCATCGGATCAAAAGAACGCAACGGTGCATGTTGACGCACAAATAGATGAGTTTCACTACCAAGAGCATGCAATACACCAGCAATTTCTACGGCAATATAACCTGCGCCAACAACCGCAACCCGCTTTGGCATCTCTTCCAATGCAAAAAAACCATCAGAATCAATACCATATTCTGATCCTGGTATATCAGGCCGCACAGGGCGGCCACCTGTCGCAATCAGAATATGATCTGCGGTGATTTTTTCACCATTCACTTCAACCGTATGTGCATCAACAAAATGGGCAAACCCCTGGATCACATCAACTTTATTGTTACCCAAGCCACGCCCATAAGACTGGTGGATACGATCGATATAAGCAGTGCGACTGGCAATGAGTGTCTTCCAGTTAAAGCGGTTGATTGTCGTATCAAAGCCATAATCTGGCCCATATTGGTGGATAGATTCAGCAATTTGCGCCGCATGCCACATCACTTTCTTCGGAACACAGCCCACATTGACACACGTTCCACCCAATGCCTTAGCTTCAATTAGGGCACATTTCTGCCCGTACATAGCCGCACGGTTAATTGATGCTATGCCACCACTGCCACCACCAATCGCTATATAGTCGTAATGTTTGCTCATCCGGATTGTTTCCATCTAATCAATTCAAGGGAGTTAATACCCAAAGCCTATTATGGCAAAAAATATCAAGCAGTCGCGATGGTTTTGGCTCTCGCTGCCATTGTTAAAAGCTATTCTGGCACCACCCATTTAACCAAAGTGTGACCCATTCCTTCCGGCACCAGAACCTGATGTAACCACGGCAACACCGATTTCATCTGCTGTTCCAGTTTCCAAGGTGGGTTAATCACTATCATGCCAGAGGCGGTCATGCCTCGCTGATCGCTATCAGGCCGGACAGCCAACTCAATTTGTAGAATACGGCGAATGCCAGTTGCTTCCAGCTCTTTAACCAGCCGTTTGATTTGCTGGCGTAACACCACTGGATACCACAATGCATAAACACCAGTTGCAAAACGTTTATAGCCTTCCTGAACAGCCTGTACAACCGCTTGGTAATCCGATTTCAGTTCATAAGGTGGATCAATAAGAATGAATCCGCGGCGACTCAGTGGTGGCAATTGTGATTTTAATTGCTGATAACCATCTTCACGCACAACTCTGGCGCGGTTATCACGGGAGAATTCATTACGTATTAGAGGAAAGTCACTCGGATGCAGTTCTGTCAGATTGAACTTATCATTCTGTCGTAACAAATGGCGGGCGATTAAAGGCGATCCTGGATAGTAACGTAAGTTGCCACTCTGATTCAGTGCAGCTACTGCACTCATATAAGCGTTCAACTCCTGCGGTAAATCTTCACGCTGCCAGACGCGGGCAATCCCTTCCAGATATTCACTGGTACGTTCAGCATGTTCACTACTGAGTTGATAGCGGCCCGCACCGGCATGCGTATCCAGATAGAGAAAAGGTTTCTCTTTTTCTTTAAGAGATTCAATGATCAAGCTTTGTACAGTGTGTTTCAGTACATCAGCATGATTACCGGCATGAAAACTGTGACGATAACTTAGCATTAATTTCAGACCCCAGAGCAGAGAATAGGTTGATTGCCAGATAGAGTACCTGACAACTAAAAACCCATCCCAGTAGATGGGACAGATGGTAAGGCCCTATTATAGCCCTATTAGCGACAAAAATGTCAGACTCCTTACCTTTACTCCTAGCGATCTCTTTAGTCATATTAATTAAAATTTAGGATAAGTGAAAAATTCTGACCGGACCTAATGTAATATTTAATGAGTAATGTTATCTGCATTTTCACTGAAAATCATAAGTAGTATTTACGTAATTACAAACAACAAGAATTGTGCAATTAAAAAAACAAGACATTAAACGAACAATTAAATATACAAGATCTTATGTTGATGTTCACAAAATCACCAATCAGGAACAGAGATTGAAAAATGTTAACACTCACTATATGGAAAAATAATCAAAAGAAAAGCCAGAAAAAATGACCGAATGTTATCGAGATCATTAAGTAATATCGTTAAATAGTACGTGTAAAAAATGAAAGGGAGAGAAAGAAAAAAAATCAAAAAAGCTGAAAGAAGTTGAAGACAGTTATTAAAAATCTTCAACTTAAAATAAAGAAAAATTAAGCTTTTCAGCCAATGAAGAGATATTTCATTGGCTGAATGATTACATTACCTATCAAGCAACAATAGGTGCACGCCAATCATCTGCGCCGGAAGTACCTGCGGTTGTATGCTCCCAATTAATCTTACGATAAGACAGAGAAACACGAACCAGCTGAGTAAATTCAGATTTTGTTGGGTCCTGACAATGAGGCATTTGGCAATCAATGTCGATAATAGTGGCATCTTCCAACTGCGTCGTGAAGAAATGCTCTTGTTTCCCTTCAACAGAAGTGCGATACCATTTCAATACTACACTCGTCAGCATTTCACCCGAAGCCAACGCGTTATAAAGCAATGGAACAGATTTATTTAATGCAACTGTAAAACGGAATGGTTTATGAGCACGCTGACCTGAAGGCTGACCTGATTGAGGATCAGTTGGTACGGTGACGACATGATCAAATGCTTGAACCAGCATTTCATCTTCGTGGCCCTGAACGTAAATATTGCCTACTGATTCAGCAGTGAATGAACCCGCAGTAATATTGCCCTGTGTTTTTCCGGTGATGGAAATATAACATGGAGTTGGCATAGAAATATCCTTTATAGAGATTGTGTCAACATTAAGGTAGCGATCATATTAATTTCAATAGTGATTATTTCATGTTGGGAAAAATCACTGACAAATGTATTGAACGCTGAAATGGATAATAAATACCAACCGGCTCGTTTCAAAATAAAATATAAATTGCAAAATCATTGAACCATCACTAACAAATAAAAATATTATAATTAATACCATTTTAAGATAATAAATCTATTATTTTATTTATTTTCAGGAAAATAAACTATAAATGCCAGTTTGATTGTTAGCTATAATTTCATATCTATATGAAATTAAAGTATTTTTGTGATTTTGGTCTAAATTATATTTTGTTCAATTAAAAATTGATAACTGGATCAAAAAATTAAACTTTTCCACTTAGTTAATAATGGAAATAATATTTCCATTATTAACTTAACTTACAAAATATAAACAAAAATACACTTAGAAATACTTTGTTACATAATGAAACAAAAAATCATAAAATGTCATAAATATAAAAAAACGCATGCTGTTCTATACCTATTATAGAGTACTTCAAACAAGGGAGTGATTAAGAAAGAACCAAGATGTAACTTATTGCTAAATAAAATAAAATCATCAAAATGCCAAATAGAGAGGTATATCTACATATATTTTAGCTTTACAATAAAAAAACAAAATGCGAAACTCTGCTTTGCAGAGCACATCTATATTGATGCTATTGCTCGATGAGTAAGAATATTCTGAATTCCGTATTTATCTATATGCTCATAAAAGTCAGCTTACTATCCAACTCAATGCAGTGAATCTCCCGTTTTTTAGTCAGGGGGAATTTTATGTTCTCCGTCACATATAGGTAGGTATCAAGGTCAGCTCTCTCATCAATATTGTTATCAGATAATTCCTAATTGACTAATTGTATTACCCAAAGGATTCAAATATGAGTAAAAATGGTTCAGGTAGCGTAGCGCCGAAAGAAAGAATTAATATCAAATACGTTCCGAATACTGGTGATCAAGTCGCCGAAATTGAATTACCCCTTAACCTACTTATCGTTGGTGACCTCAAAGGAACAAAAGAAGATACGCCAATTGAAGAACGGCAAGCTGTTTCTGTGAACAAGAATAACTTTAATGCCGTGATGAATGAGGCCAATATCAATCTCACTTTTAGTGTCCCCAATCGTCTTAATGATAATAACGGAGATGACCTGCCAGTTAACCTAGAAATAAAATCACTCAATGATTTTTCACCCGATAACGTGGCGAAGAAAGTGCCTGAATTAAATAAACTTTTAGAACTGCGTGAGGCGCTCGTCGCACTAAAAGGGCCACTAGGAAATATTCCGGCATTTCGCACCCGCCTACAGGAATTATTGGGTGATGAAAAAGTCCGCGAACAACTTCTAAAAGAGCTTGAAATCGTCAATCAAAAGTAATTGACTGAAAAGGAGTTTTTAACATGTCCTTGCATGAAGAGAGCAGTACAACATTAACCCCAGGGTCCACGACTTCTTTGCTTGACGAGATCATGTCTCAAGCAAGAATGACGCCGGAAAATGATGGCTACCACATCGCGAAACAGGGTGTAGCCGCTTTTATCAGCAGTATTTTGGATACCGGTACTAGCGAAGAGCCTGTCAACAAGCTTGTCGTTGATAGAATGATTGTTGAGCTTGATAAAACACTCAGCACTCAAGTCGATGAAATTATGCACGCTAAAGAGTTCCAAGAACTGGAATCATCCTGGCGTTCGCTGAAATTGCTGGTTGATCGCACAGATTTCCGTGAAAACATCAAAATAAACATCATCCATGCAACCAAAGAAGAGTTACTGGAAGATTTCGAATTTTCACCAGAAATCATTCAGTCAGGCTTATACAAGCATGTTTATTCAACAGGTTATGGCCAGTTTGGTGGTGAACCGGTCGCTGCGGTCATCGGTAACTATGCATTCAGCAATAGCTCACCCGATATCAAACTAATGCAATACGTCAGTGCGGTTGGCGCAATGGCTCACGCGCCATTCCTCTCTTCCGTTTCACCTGATTTCTTTGGTATCAGCAGTTTTACCGAGTTACCAGCGATTAAGGATCTGAAATCTGTCTTCGAAGGCCCGGCACACACTAAATGGCGTTCGCTGCGCGAATCGGAGGATGCACGTTACCTTGGTCTGACTGCACCGCGCTTCTTGTTGCGTCTACCTTATTCAACGATTGAAAACCCAATCAAAAACTTTAACTATCAGGAAGATGTCAGCAAAGATCATGAGCATTTCCTGTGGGGTAATACCGCTTATCTACTGGCAGCCTGTTTGACTGACAGCTTCGCCAAATATCGCTGGTGTCCGAACATTATCGGACCACAAAGCGGGGGGACTGTCAGTGATCTGCCGGTTCACCTATTCGAAGCAATGGGACAGATCCAGGCTAAGATCCCAACAGAAGTTTTAGTTACCGATCGCCGTGAATTCGAATTGGCGGAAGAGGGCTTTATCACCCTGACAATGCGTAAAGGCAGTGACAACGCTGCATTCTTCTCTGCTAACTCAGTTCAGAAGCCAAAAGTTTTCCCAAATACTCGCGAAGGGAAAATGGCTGAAACCAACTACAAACTGGGTACTCAACTGCCCTATATGTTCATCATCAACCGTCTTGCACACTACATCAAAGTGTTGCAGCGCGAGCAGATTGGTTCCTGGAAAGAGCGTCAGGATTTGGAGCGTGAACTGAACACCTGGCTGAAACAGTACATTGCTGATCAGGAAAATCCACCAACGGATGTCCGTAGCCGTCGCCCTCTTCGTTCTGCCCAAATCCAAGTTTTGGATGTGGAAGGAGATCCAGGCTGGTATCAAGTGGCAATGCAAGTTCGCCCTCATTTTAAATATATGGGAGCTAGCTTTGAGTTGTCATTAGTAGGTCGCTTGGATAAGGAGTAATCAGTCATGGCTACGCTATACAGTTGGAATAGAGAAGGTTCTGCCAGCTTGTTCGAGCGTATTCAGGGGAAGAACTCCGGTTCTTCCCGCCAATCAAGAATGCGTGAACTGCTCAACTCCATAAAACGGCACCTGAATCATGTTCTCAATACTCATCCGGGTGCTTGTCAGAGTGCGGTTGATCTTGGCGTCATTGATCTCAATGATGCCACAACCACGGCAACTGACTTTAAACAGAGTATTGAGCAAGCAATAGTGCATTGCATCAGAAATTATGAACCAAGAATATCGTCAGTCACTGTCAGTGCAATCCATGATGATAGTGATCCGCTGCTGTTACGTTTTCACATCAGTGCGCAGGTATCCCTGGATGATATTCATGACGTTGTTGAATTTAACATTCAACTGGATAACAACCGGCGTTATTGCCTAGAGCGGACTCAATAAAATGTCACTTGAAAAATATTTTAGAGAGGAGTTGGATTACCTTAGGCAATTGGGGCGACAAGCCGCAATTGAACATCCTCACCTCGCCTCATTTTTGTCTGAACAAGGCTCTGACCCGGATGTTGAGCGTCTATTGGAAGGATTTGCCTTTCTCGCAGGTAATTTACGGGCAAAAATTGATGATGAATTCCCTGAACTCACTCATGGATTGTTGCATATGCTATGGCCAAATTACCTGCGGCCAACGCCTAGCATGACCATTATCCAATATACGCCTGATGATAGTGCCACCACACAAGCTACGCAGATCCAACGCGGAACTCAAATTAAGAGTCGTCTACTGGCGGATGCTAGCGAAGATGATGAGGATGAAGATACTTATTTAAGCAATACTAATACTCAAAAAACAGGTCAAGGCAATCGTTGTACTTTCACCTTATGTCGCGATGTCTGGCTGTTTCCAATGTCTATCCGGGACATTTCGGTCAATAATAGTAACGAGCAAGGTGTCATCGGCCTGAATTTCACCTCAAAAAAAGAACTTAACTTACAGGAACTGCAACTTGACAAGCTGCGTTTTTATCTAAGTGGCGATGATTACAGCAGTACACAACTCTATTTCTGGCTCAGTTATTACCTTGAAGATGCAAAACTTGTCGTAGGCGATACCACGATTCCATTGCCGGATTTCGACTTCGTTCCAGTAGGTTTTAATCGGGAAGATGCTCTATTGCCTTACCCGAAAAATGCCTATATGGGTTATCGCGTTTTACAAGAGTACTTCTGTTTTTCCGAAGGTTTTTTATTTTTCGATGTTACTGGTTTTCCTAAGTTACCGGCAGATCTTAAAGCCACAGATTTCACACTGAATCTCTATTTTTCAGAAGCACTGCCACCAGAAATTAAAATTCGTCAGGATACTTTTCGGCTGCATTGTGTTCCGGCAATCAATCTCTTTCCAATGGATGGTGAAGTTATTCAGCTAAATGGCAGTCAGTCTGAATATCCACTAAGAGCAAGTTATAGTAATCCTGATCGCTACGATATTTTCTCCATTGATAAAGTAGAAAGCTGGTTAGTCGGGCCTGATGGTAAACCTAAACTAGGGCTGGATGGTAGACGGTCCTATGTGCCATTTGAAAGTTTTCATCATCAAATCGAACACGAAAGCGAACTCAATACTCGCTATTTCCGGATCAGAATCAAGGAGTCCCCATTCCGCAAAGGGCTTGAACATTACATCTCTTTTGTTCGTGGTGATGAATCCCAACTTCTATTAAGTGAAGAAAATGTCTCGATTCGACTAACTTGTACCAACCGCGAACTGCCACTGCAACTACGGGTAGGTGATATTGATTACCCTTCCAAAGGAAGCCCGTCACTTGCCTCATTCCGCAACATAACCCGTCCGTCTGTTCCACTTTATCCACTGATGAGCGGTAAGTTCCACTGGTCACTTATTTCGAATATGTCACTGAATTATATGACATTACTGGATAAAGACGCACTGAAACAGGTATTACGTACTTATGATCTTCCTAGTCTGCATAACCGGCAGTCATCTCGGTCATCACAAAAACGGCTGGATGCAATCGAGCGGATTGAAACAAAACCAATAGATCGTCTGTTTAAAGGACTGCCAGTACGCGGACTAGAATCAACATTGTATATCCGGCAACAGGCTTTCAGCTCTGAAGGTGAACTCTATCTATTTTGCAACATACTGTCACGCTTCTTTGTCTTATATGCCAGTGTTAACTCCTTCCACATGTTGAAGGTAATCAATTTAGATAATCAGGAATGTTATCAATGGCTGGAACAGACAGGTCAACATGCGTTGATGTAACGAGTGAAAACTCGCCAGAAAATCAAACACTGGATATATCAAGATATAACTTTTATCAATTGGTCGAGCTACTCAACCAATTGGCGGTAGCGTGGGAAAAAACTGGGCAAACTAACCGCCCAGACCGTGAAGCAATCCGATTTAAATCCAGTGCCAGCCTGGCTTTCCCAACCAGAGATGTCATCTCTGTAAAACGTTCCAAGGAAGGGCGTTTCCAGATGGAAGTCTCTTTTCTTGGGCTACATGGCAGCCAATCGCCTATGCCAGGTTACTACCTTGATTCGTTAGCATGGGAAGATGCTCAGGATGAAAACCAACTAACTAATTTTCTTAATGTTTTCAATCACCGCTCAATCGTTATCCTTCATCAGATTTGGCGGAAATACCGTTATTACATCTGTTTTGACAAAAACGGACAAGACGATTTTTCTCAACGTATGTTTGCTCTGGTGGGACTTGGTAGTGATGTGAACCGTTCTCATTTGAAGATCAACCATAGCAAAATGCTGGCCTATGCCGGCCTGTTAGCTAGCCCCGGTCGATCACCAGAAGTAATGTGCAGCCTGGTTTCACATTGTTTTGATCTATCGGATGTTACGGTACATGGTTGGCAGCTCAGAAAAGTCGCTATCGAGCCGTCACAACAAAACCGCTTGGGTGGAATGCTGAAAATAAAAGGTCGGAAACCAAAGATTGAGCAGTCCGTAATAGGAAGAAATTTTTTTCTCGGTTCATGGGTGAGAAGCTGTAATAGTAAATTTACGTTATGTATCAATGACCTCTCACGTGAACATTTCTTGTCATTTCTCCCGGACGGCAAGAATTTCCTGCCACTAGTGATGTTTCTCTGTTTTGTCCTGCGTGATCAATTGGCTTGGGATCTGCGTCTTGGATTGGCCGAAAACCAAGCAGGCGGCATGGTACTTGGCACGAAATTAAACAATAACCTAGGGTGGACCAGCTTTCTCGGCGAGCCGGAAAAGAAACCCTTTATCACGATTTCAGTGAGTGAATAAAGACGATGGAAAAACAACAGCCAACTCTCTCATTACGAGTGATCAACAGCGATCAACTGGAAAGCGGCAAAGCGGCTAGCTGCCTATTCTCTACTCAAGGTGGCACAGTTGGCAGCAGTGAAAGCCATCTTTGGTCCGTTCAAGATCAACAGGGTAATATCAATCCATCACAATTTACTATCCAGTGGCGTGATGGCGCATTTTGCTTACAAATGATCGCGGGTCCCCTATTTGTGAATCAGTCACCCCTGATTGCTGGTGCCGGTTTCATCCGCCTGCAACAAGCGGATGAAATTACTATTGGTAAACTAGTGATCAAAAGTTATATCAGTTTTTCTGATGCAGATCGCATTGATCCCATGACAGTATCACCGGAATCACTGGTTTCCAGCTATAGCAATCCATTGGACGCAATGATGGAAAAAGATCCTGCTCAAGATACCGCTTTCACCGATCATGGTTCTTTGGCACCCACCATTAAACACGATTTCAGTCACGATCCGCTCAAGGTTCTCGATAGCGAAAATCTGACTACACTGGACCAAACACCAGTGAGTAACGAGGTAGACCGAAGCTTGCAACAAGACCACTACCGTACCCCATTATTTTTCTCTTCCCTCTCAGATAACAGAGGCAATGCTATGGATCAGGATTTTGTTGATTTACCCGGTATCTCTTCGCCTTTTAATGAACAGTTTCAAGATATGGAACAGCAACATGTTGCTATCACACCACTAATGCGAGGATTGAACACACAATTGCCTTTGCATAACAGCCAACAGGCTAATGACTTTCTGGAAGAAATGGGTAAGACCATGAAAGCAGCCATTGAAGGTCTACTGGTACTGCAACGTACACAGCATGGGCTGCGCGATAAGCAATTGCGCCCTATCGAAGATAATCCGCTACGGCTGAACATGGATTACAACACCACTATGCAGGTGATGTTTGCGGATCAAAAAAGCCCAGTACATCTCTCTGCCCCTTCCGCTGTCGCTGAAAGTTTACATAACTTGCAATTACATTATCAGGCTAACCGGATTGCGATCACTGCCGCCTTGAACACTATGCTGGATGCTTTCTCACCGGAACATCTACTGAGTCGTTTCTCCCAGTACCGCCGCAGTAATGAGACACAGGAAAAAGATGCAACCTGGGCATGGGAAATGTACACCAATTACTACCGCGAACTGGCTTCCAGCCGCCAACAGGGATTCGAAAAACTGTTCGGTGAAGTCTATGAACAAGCTTATGACCGTGCTTTGCGCCAAGGTTTAGAGGATAGCCAGTAATGAAGCTCTCCGGCGGTAATACCTCATGGTCCGGTTGCTATACCGTATGGTTTGTATTGCTGGCAGCGCTGATGTTAAGCGGTTGTAGCAGTGCATGGCAGGCAACGAAGAAAGTCGGACAGGTAGTCTGGGACCCATCGACTCCTGTTGGTCAACCTGCGAACTTACCTTCCACCGTCGCGATCACTTTGCTGGCAGAACCTGATATTAACCTCAATAAAAATGGGGAAGCCACTCCGGTTGAAATGCATCTGCTCTATCTCAGTGAAGATTCCCGTCTACTTGCTGCTGATTATGACCAACTAGCGAGTGACAAGCTGGATAAAGCGCTGGGGAAAAATTATATCGACCATCAGGATTACACCTTATTGCCGGGGCAGTACAAGCCACTGCCAGTCATCCCGCTGGAAAAAAATAGCCGTTACATCGGCGTTATCGTTCGCTATGCCGATATTAATCAATCCGAATGGAAAAAGGTTATCCGTGTGAAAGACACAGGACAGCAGTACCACATTCTGGTGCATATCAGAGCGAGCGAAGTTGAACTTAGAAAAGAGGAACAATAACTATGCCAGGTAAGAATCGGGTGATTTGGCGCGAAGGATTATTCATCAAGCCACAACACTTTCAGCAACAACAAAAACATAATGACTATCTAGCTCATAGCCGCCAGACGTTCTTAACTAGTTATAGTTATGGCTTCAGTTCTTTGACGCTGGACGAAGACCTTCTCGCTCTGGGACGCATCGGTATCATCGAGGCCAGTGGTATCATGCCAGACGGCACAGTGTTCTCGATTCCTCATCAGGATGCAACTCCTCAACCGCTTGATGTTGTGAATATTCACGAGAACAACAGTAAAGATATCTATCTGGCACTGCCAATAGCCAACGATATTCTCAATGAAATCTCTCATTCAGAATCCAATCATGCAGGAGCTGTGCGCTATCATGAACACATGGAAGATATCCGTGACTTGCATACAGATGGCGGTGATATCTGCCAAGTCATGCTGGCACAACTGACGCCGATTCTGAAACAAGGTTCAGAAGATCTCAGTGCTTTTTCCGTACTACCGCTATGCCAGATAATAGAAAAGCTTCCTACCGGAACTATCATATTGAATGATGATTTCGTACCAACCTGTACATCTATCAGGGTCTCCACTCAATTAAAAAAATATATGGATGAAGTGGATAGGGCAATGACAGAACGAGGCAGATCACTCGCTAACCGGATTGGTTCTCCCGGCCAGCAAGGAGTCGCTGATGTTGCTGAATTTATGATGCTCCAGTTAGTTAACCGAGTTCAGCCGTGGTTTAGCCACTACGCAGGACAAGCCATTTTGCATCCACAAGATTTTTTCATTCAGTTGATCCAAACCTGTGGTGAACTGAGAACATTTACTCATGAATCCCGTCAGGTCGGCAATGTACCGATTTACAAACACGACAACCTGACTGAAACATTCGAGGAAGTCATGCTCATCATGCGCGAAGCAATGGGTGTTGTGCTGACTCCGCGAGCGATTCCGATTAAGCTACAAACTCAAGCCAATGGTATCCGGGTGGCGCACATCCATGATCGCAATGTCTTGACGAACGCGGAATTCATTCTGGCAATCCGCGCTCAGGTTCCACATGACCAATTACTCCGCCAGTTTGCTCAACAGACTAAAGTTACATCGGCTGAAAGGATCCGAGAAATGGTCAGCATCCAGTTGCCTGCCGTAGCACTGGTTGCGCTTCCCTCTGCCCCTCGTCAATTGCCTTATCATGCTGGTTACACCTATTTCCGGCTTGACCAACAAGGCGACGCATGGAAAGACATTTTAAAAGGTAACTCCATCGCCTTTCACGTTTCGGGAGAGTTCCCAGGATTAGACATGCAATTCTGGGCGGTTAGGAACGGGAGTGCCTAATGAAAACCGAAGCCATGAATGACAACTCCATTTTGATGCAGATGGAAACCGATACGACGCTACATCGTCAGTATCAGTTACCGCTACGCGGAGAAAGCCTGAATCCGATGATCGATGCCGCCACACCGCTGCTTGGCATGGTCATGCGTTTAAAAGACATGGGTGATCAACCGCTGCCGGACCAGCTCTATCAACAAGTCGTTACCGATATCCAGGCAATCGAACAACTTCTACAAACCAAAGGTTATGAACCAGGTGCAATTGTCTCTTTCCGTTACATGCTCTGTACCTTCATTGATGAAACCGCACTAGGGCATGGTTGGAACAGTCAGAATGGCTGGTTACAACAATCACTGTTGGTGCAATTCCACAACGAAACCTGGGGTGGTGAAAAAGTCTTTCAGTTGTTAGATCGTTTGATGGGTGAACCTCAGCGCTATCAACATCTGCTAGAGTTTATCTATCTCTGTTTCTGCCTCGGTTACCGTGGTCGCTACAAAGTTGCTTCGCAGAAAAGTGATGACTTTGAACGTTTATTCCGTCGATTACACCAACAACTGCACGCGCTGCGGGGCGAAGCCCCACCCATCATTCTCCACAGTAACGCCAATGAGCGTAATGATCGCTATCGCTTGGGTAAGCGCCTGACCATTAAACATCTGTTCTGGAGCGGTATTACGCTGCTCGCTATCGTTTATGGCTTCTATGCTATCCGTCTGCACAACCAAACCCAGAACATCTTACAACAGCTAAATAACTTATTAAGCTAGGAAAGAACCGATGATTCAGATTGATCTACCTACATTAGTTAATCGCTTAAATCCGATGACTCGGCATGCTCTGGAAGCGGCAGCAGCGCAGTGTGTCAGCCAACAGCAACCTGAAATCACGGTTTCTCAGCTACTACTGCAAATGATCAACACGCCTCTTAGTGATGTCAGGGCGATCTTCAATCAAGCAGAAGTAGACAGCGATTTACTGAAAGAGCAACTTGATCAGATGATCCCTCACCATCAAGCAATGGTTCAGGCCTATCCTAGCTTCTCTCCAATGCTGGTGGAATGGTTACAGGATAGCTGGCTGTTAGCATCAACTGAGATGCAGCATCAGGAATTGCGCAGTGGTGTCATGCTGATGACCTTGCTGTTCAGCCCATTACGCTACCTGACACCACAATCCGCACGTCTTTTATCGGGCATAAACCGCGAATTGTTACGCCAGAATTTTACCCAATGGACCGCGGGTTCCGCCGAACAACCGGTTGTGGAAAACGACAAAAACGGGCAAGGCAAAGCTACCACCAGCAGTGACAACCTGCTCGCCCGTTTTACTCAAAATATGACGGAACAAGCTCGTCAGGGAAAACTCGATCCTGTTCTATGCCGTGACAGAGAAATCGACCTAATGATCGACATTCTCTGCCGTCGCCGTAAAAATAACCCGATTGTGGTGGGTGAAGCGGGCGTCGGTAAAAGTGCTCTCATTGAAGGGTTGGCTCTGCGCATTATCGATAACCGAGTACCGGAAAAACTGCGTAACAGTGAATTGATGACGCTGGATCTGGGAGCATTACAAGCGGGTGCGGCGATAAAAGGTGAATTTGAAAAACGTTTCAAAGGTATCATGAATGAAATAAATCAGTCATCCGTACCGATTATTCTGTTCATCGATGAAGCTCATACCCTGATTGGTGCCGGTAATCAACAAGGCGGACTGGATATCTCCAACCTGCTGAAACCCGCTCTGGCACGGGGTGAATTGAAAACAATTGCTGCAACCACGTGGGGCGAATACAAAAAATATTTCGAAAAAGATGCTGCCCTATCCCGCCGTTTTCAACTGGTTAAAGTGGCCGAACCGACCGCAGAAGAAGCCATCATTATTATGCGTGGCCTGCGGGCAATTTACGAACAATCTCATGGCGTATTAATCGATGATGAAGCACTAAAAGCCTCTGCGGTATTAAGTGACCGTTACCTCTCCGGGCGTCAATTACCGGACAAAGCTATCGATGTACTGGATACCGCTTGCGCTCGCGTTGCCATCAACCTGACTGCACCTCCGCGCCAAATTTCCGCCCTGAAAAACCAACTACATCAGCAGCAGATGGAATCAGACGTGCTGACAAGGGAACAGCGCCTGGGGCTAAACCAGCATATTGATAGGCTGGATGAATTACAGCAACAACAGCAGGAAACCACAGAGAAATTGGCTGAACTGGAAGCCAGTTGGCAACAACAGCAGCAATTGGTTCAGCAAATTATTGAACTACGCCGTCAGCTATTAACCGATGAGGCAAAAGAGAGCGAAGCCGCCGCCGAGATAACAACTGAAGAGTTGATTGCACAATTGGCTGAACTCAATGAACAGTTGGAACAATTACAGCAACAACAAACGCTCGTTTCTCCTCATGTGGATAAGAACCAGATTGCGACGGTCATCGCTGAATGGACTGGCGTACCACTTAATCGCCTGTCACAAAGTGAACTCTCCGTAGTGACTGAACTACCAACTCATTTGGGACAAAGCATCAAAGGACAAGATCTCGCTATTAAATGCCTGCATCAACATTTGTTGACTGCCAGGGCCGACCTGCGCCGCCCCGGCCGTCCATTGGGCGCCTTCTTGCTGGTAGGACCAAGTGGTGTCGGTAAAACCGAAACCGTTTTACAGATTGCAGAATTGATGTTTGGTGGACGTCAATATCTGACCACTATCAATATGTCGGAATTTCAGGAAAAACACACCGTTTCCCGCCTGATTGGTTCACCTCCGGGCTATGTTGGATATGGGGAAGGTGGTGTACTCACCGAAGCTATTCGCCAGAAACCTTATTCCGTCGTCCTACTTGATGAAGTGGAAAAAGCCCATCCTGATGTACTGAACCTGTTCTACCAAGCTTTTGACAAAGGTGAGCTGGCCGATGGGGAAGGCCGAGTGATTGACTGTAAAAATGTGGTCTTCTTTTTAACTTCCAACTTGGGCTATCAAACTATCGTCGATAATGCCGATAAACCGGAAGAGATGAATGACCTGCTTTATCCTGAACTGGCGGCGTTCTTCAAACCCGCATTACTGGCGCGAATGGAAGTGGTTCCTTATCTACCATTGGGACAAGACACCCTGAAAACCATTATTCAGGGCAAACTGGCACGCCTTGATAGCCTGTTGCGTCAACGCTTCAATGCCGAAGTCACCCTTAGTGATGACGTAGTTGAAGAGATACTGCAACGGGCAACCCGTGCTGAAAATGGCGCACGCATGCTGGAATCGATCATTGATGGCGCTTTGTTGCCACCATTATCTCTGCTGTTGTTGCAAAAAATGGCTGCCGGAAAGCAGATCAGCACTATCCAGCTAACTGTTAACAACCATCAATTCAACGCGGTGGTTGAGGAGATACCATGAAACAACGGCTGAGAAGCGCATTAGCGTTATTGGAAAATGACTCTATCGAGCAACTGGTTCATCACTTTCTTCAGGTGAATCACCAACGCCAGCGTTTTGATGCCTTGCTGGTCTCTCTGCTTAACGTGAATGAAAACCGTCTGGAATGCTACCGGCTGCCGGCACCAAACCAGATAAGCGCTCTGCAACTGGATGTCAATATCGGTGATATCAACCATCCACTGGTACAAATCCTGTACAAAGGTATCCCTACGACTTGGGAATCACTCAATCAAGGAGTACGAATAGACAATCGAAACTTTCGCATCTTCGTCGAAGAACTCCCTAATCGCTGCGGCCTACATGCTATCCCGTTGTTTAATTGCAACGGGCAAGCGTGTGGCGTGATTGCTGTTTTCGCCAAAGATGTCCGTCGTTTTGCTGACGATAGCAACATGTTTTACATCTACTGCCACGTCATGCAACACCGATTGAAAAAATTGCAGGAACTAGAACAACTGCGTGAACAATTACGCCAGATCCGCCAAGTTTTTCAGACACAGCGCCAGAAAGAAAAACAGCTTGATGAATTGCTGGCTTCGTTAAGTACTACAGCAGAAAACAAAACATCAGCTAGCGTCTCTCACGATTACAGCAAAATCGATGACTTATCTCAGGCACTCGAAGAGTTCGAATGTGCAGTACTGATACAACGCCAACATATTTACGGCAATAACACCAAACAGATTGCCGCAAGCTTAGGTATTGCACCACGTACACTGACTTACAAACTGGCGAAATACAGGTGTAAATTATGAGTTTTCTGTTACTGGTCAGTTCACTAATCGCCTCTCTGACAGGCAAACCCGATATTCAGCCAGATCAGGAAACCACAACAGCACCTTCACTACCCGCTTTGCTGCAATGCCGGGCAGAACCGTCACCGTTGGTCAGACTCGATTGCTACGACCGTCTATTGGATAAAGTCGATAATATTGCCGTTATCCCGTTAGAAAAAACTGGCCCTGTCTGGCGACAGGCAATGGAACAGGAGATGAAACGAACTGACCATTCAACCGGTTTTATCACCACCCAATCTGAAAGCATACCGACTCGCGTCATACTGACCACACCCGCAATTGGTGTTCCACCACCACGGCCAGTACTGATGCTGAGTTGTATCGATAGCATTACCCGAATACAAATTGCCCTGGCTAAACCACAAGATAGTGGCACTGTAATGATTTCGACAGAAATCACCCAATTCAGTGCTGACTGGTTCTTGCGTGAAAACGGCTACCTGCTGGAATCCAGCCGTGGATTACCGGGCATTGAAGAACTAAAACGACTGATGACAGGAAAAACCCTGACCATCAAAACCGGCAACGGAAACCGAATGACATTCAACATTTCTCAACTGGAACAGGCGGTGAAACCTTTACGCTCCGCCTGTCGCTGGTGATCCCAATGGATATCAGGAAACAATTTGACTGGCAGGACCTCCTGCTGACACCCCTGTCGGATGAACTTATCAGCCGAGAGCTGGATGAAAACGAACCCGCCTGGGAATATATCGATGGAGAGATGGTTAAGCTAGGATCACTGGCCCATTCCAGCATCAATATTGAAGAGATCCAGCGTCAGGCGCTGCAACTGTTCAGCGAAAAAAGCAAAGATTTCAGGCTGATGGTTCATTTACTGCGGACACTGCAACACGGCAGTAATCCCGCTGAACTCATCCTGGCAATGGAGCTGTTAGCCGATTACATCCAGCATTACTGGCAGACAGCCTGGCCCCAAAAACCGCTGCTCAAGCGCCGCCTGGCACAACAGGTGATTAAACGTTTTGACTCTGCGCAACCCGGCTTCTGCGAACAGGCTGATGAAACTCAGCGCGAAGAGGCACAGGGCGCACTAGCTCATCTGGCACAATGCTGGCATACCGATGAACCGGCACTGGCTAAAGAGATTGACCAGTTGCGTCCCCGTTATGCCCGTAAACCTGAGCCAAAACCGGTAGCCGCGCCTGTTGAATCGACAGAAACGACTGCACAATCTGCAAACACTTCAACACTGGCATCCATACCCATACCGGATGTCACCATAGACAGTTCCGGTGAAAAAGCCTGGAAACAGACGCTTCTGACCGTGGCCGACCTGCTATGCGAACGCCAGCCAGATTCCCCTGTGGGTTACCGTCTGCGTCGTTATGCGATCTGGCACACGCTGACCACGGCACCGATGGCGAATGGCGCAGGCAAAACACCGCTGGCACCGACATCGGCAGACCGCACCGCAGATTATCTGACGAAACTCCCGGCGGCGGACAAATCCCTGCTGCAACAGATAGAACAGAGTCTGACACTGGCCCCTTACTGGCTTGACGGGCACGCTATCGCGGCGCAGGCTGCCGAAAAACTGGGTTACCGCCCTGTCGCTGACGCTATCCGTGATGAACTCCGGGCCTTTCTCGACCGTCTGCCGGTTTTACAGCGCCTCTCTTTCTCTGATATGAGCCCCTTTATCTCAGAGGCCACCCTGAACTGGCTGCATCCTCCGGCAACCACCACCGTCAGCCACAGTGCCACGCAGGAACAGGACGCTATCTGGCACTGTTTCCAGCAACACGGCCTGGAAGCCGCCCTCAACGCCGCGGAGCAATATCAGCAACACCTGACCGAACCCCGGGATCAGTTCTACGGTCAGTTACTGACGGCACAGTTACTGGAGCAGGCGGGGATGAGCGCGCTGGCACAACAACATTACCGCCAGCTGCGCCAGGCAGGACAACACCTGTCACTCACCGACTGGGAACCCGGCCTGCTGGCGGCACTGGCAGAAAAAGCCTCAATCACCTCCCCCGCAAAGGAGACGACTGCAAACAGGAGCGTTAACCCATGAACTGGCTTTCTTTACTGCTGAAAAATATCAAAAAACCGGCGATGCCGCGTCTGCCGCCACTGAAAGCCGCCGCCTCGCTGATACTGGCCCTCCTGCCCTGTCTTGCCCTTATCTGGCTGTGGTGGTGGGGACCCGGCTGGCAGTTTAAACAGACCCACCCGCTGGAAACGCTTTCTGCCCGCTGGCTGGCGACGGTCATCCTCCTCCTGCTGGCCCTGAGTTTTGTCGGGATAAAAATCTGGCGCCGCCTGCGCCAGCTTGAAAAACTTAAGCTGGAGGTGGAACTGAACACCGTCGATCCGGTACAGGCCGATATCACCCGTCAGGACAGTTATCTCCATCACTGGAAAGCCCGGCTGCAACGCCATCTCGGCACCTGGGATTATCTCTACCAGCGCCCCTGGTACCTGGTGATGGGCAACACCGGCAGCGGCAAAACCGCCCTGATCCAGGAAGGCTGCCGGCTGACTGACATTGCCGCGCCGGACACCCTGACCGGGGAAGAGGCACTGCATCTGCGCTGCTGGCTGGGGGAAAAAGCGGTCATCATTGACCCGGACGGCTTCCTTATCGACCAGCTATCGCAGCCGGACGCCGGCAAACCTCAGCTGCCCACCCGCCTGTGGCAGGCCCTGCTCGCCTGGTTAACCGAAAACCGCCAGCGCCAGCCCCTTAACGGCATTATTCTGACCGTGGATATTCACCGCTTACTGACCGACAACAAAGCGCAGCGGGAACGGGTTATTGCCGCGCTTCACCTGCGCCTGCAGGATCTGCGCTTAACCCTGCATAACCACCTGCCCTGCTATCTGGTGCTGACCAAACTCGACCGGCTGCACGGTTTCAGCGCCGCTTTTCAGTCACTGGACCGATCGCAGCGCGACCAGATCCTGGGCGTCACTTTTAGTCTGAATGCGCAGGATGAGCAAAGCTGGCGCGCTGAGCTGGCACAGTTCTGGCGCCAGTGGATGCAGCAGCTCAACGCGGCCCTGCCGGACATGATGCTCAATAAGGTGGACAGCAGTCAGCGCAGCCCGCTGTTCAGCTTCACCCGCCAGATACAGGGGCTGCACAGCGCTCTGGCGCCGCTGCTGGAGGGGATCCTCTACAACGGCGGTCCGGCACAGCCCGGCCTGCGCGGGGTTTATCTCACCTCGTCTCAACAAATCGGCCAGATGGATGACCTGTTTACCCAGTCTGCCGCGGCGCAGTATCACCTCGGGCCGCAGGCTTTTCCCACCTGGCCGGTGGCGGACACCGTGCCCTACTTCACCCGCGCGCTGTTTGAAGAGGTCCTGCTGGCCGAGCCGAATCTGGCGGCTGAAAACCGCCTGTGGCTAAGCCGCCACCGCCACAAACTGCTGACCTTCTCCACCGCGGGTGCCGTGGTGGTGCTGGCCCTGTGGACCGGCTGGCACTACTACTATCAGAAGAACTACCGGGCCGGTGACGAGGTGCTGGCGCAGGCCAGAACCTTCCTGTCGGTGCCGCCCCCCAAAGGCGAAGACCGTCACGGCAATTTACAGCTGCCCCTGCTCAATCCTCTCCGTGAGGCCACGCTGGCCTACGGGGATTACCATCACAAAGGGCTGCTGGCGGATATGGGACTTTATCAGGGCGCGGAGGTCGGCCCGTATGTGGAAAACACCTACCTGCAACTGCTGTCTCAGCGCTTCCTGCCCGCCTTAATGAACGGCCTGCTGGATGACCTGAACCGCGCGCCTAAAGGCAGCGAAGAAAAACTGGCCGTCCTGCGCATCATGCGGATGCTGGAAGACGGCAGCGGCCGCAATAAATCGCTGGTAGAAAACTATATGCGGGCGCGCTGGAGTCAGGCCTTTAATGGCCGGCGGCCGTTACAGGATCAGTTACTGACCCACCTGGACTATGCCCTGGATCACACCGACTGGCGGGCCGCGCGGGAGGCGGGCGATCAGGCCGCGATCAGCCGCTTTGCGCCTTACCAACTGCCGATCATAAATGCCGAGAAAGAGCTGAGTCAGCTCTCTATTTATCAGCGGGTCTATCAGAACCTGCGCATTAAAGCCCGGGATTCACTGCCGCCGCCCCTCAACCTGCGCGACCAGATTGGCCCGGGCTTTGACAGCCTCTTTATTGCCAATAATGACAGGCAACTGATTATCCCGCAGTTCCTGACGATAAACGGCCTGAACAACTACTTCGTCAAACAGGACGACCAGCTGATCGACCTCACCGTCATGGACAGCTGGGTCCTGAACCTGTCGCATAACGTGCAGTACAGCGACACCGACCGCAAAGAAATCCAGCGACAAATCACCGAGCAGTACCTGGGGGACTACACCGCCACCTGGCGCGCGGCGATGAACAACCTGGACATTCGTGATTTTACCGATATCCCGCAGGCCATCAGCGCCATTGAACAGGTCATCAGCGGCGAGCAGCCCATCAGCCGCGCCCTGCAAATCCTCAGCGACAACACCCGCCTGCCGGTGATTGACGAGACGCTGCCGGCCAAAGCACAGCAGCCGTTACGTGATACCCCGGATTACCGCCTGCGGGTGCGTATTAACCGGGAATTCGCGCCGGAAACCGCGGTGCTGGTGGAGTACGGGGACAAAAACAGCACCCTGCAGGGGGTTTACCAGAAACTGGTGGAACTGCACCGTTACCTGCTGGCGATTCAGAACGCCCCGGTCCCGGGTAAAGCCGCCCTGAGCGCCGTTCAGCAGCGGCTGGAACAGCATAACGGCGACCCGATTTTCGAAGTCCGGCAGCTGGCGAAAAACCTGCCGGCACCGCTCAACCGCTGGGTCGGCGAACTGGCCGAACAGGCCTGGCGGGTGGTGATGCGGGAAGCGATAAGTTCGCTGGAAATCGAATGGCACGACACCGTGGTCAGACAGTACCAGACCTACCTGGCCGGCCGCTATCCGTTCAACCCGGACGCGACTGAGGATGTGCCGCTCAGTGAGTTCGAGCGCTTCTTCCGGCCCGGCGGCACGCTGGATGCCTTCTATCAGCAGAACCTGAAACCGTTTGTGGAAAACAACCTGACCCACAGCGCGGACGGCCAGCAGCTTATCCGTCAGGATGTGCTGGCACAGCTGAAACGGGCCGACCGTATCCGCGACACCTTCTTCTCGCCGCAAAACGGTCTGGGGGTCCAGTATGCCATTGAACCCCTCAGCCTGACCGGCAATAAACGTCGCAGCCTGCTCAATCTCGACGGCCAGCTGCTCGATTATGCCCACGGGCGCAGCAACATTGCGCGCCTAATCTGGCCCAACTCGATGCGGGCCGGAGTGGAAAGCCAGCTCACGCTGATACCGGATGCCCGCGGCAAATCCCCGCGCGCCATCAGCTTCACCGGCCCGTGGGCCCAGCTGCGCCTGATTAACAGCGGCAAACTGACCAGCGTGCGTCAGGACTCGTTTGATGTGCGGTTCACGGTGGACGGGGGCGACATGACCTACCGTATCTACGTGGATGAGTCCGACAACCCGTTTGCCGGCGGCCTGTTCAGTCAGTTCAGACTGCCTGACACGCTCTATTAACTGCAAAATAAACACAAACCCTGTTCTCCGCGCCGGCGGAGACAGGTGAAAGGATGAACGGCCATGAGTGAACACCCTGAAAACCTGATTATCCGTGCCGGCGGTAACCCGATGAATCTGCCGGCGTTTACGGCCATCCGCGAAGAAATCAACAAAATCAACCACCCGTCTCAGCCGGCCGTGAACTGGCCGCTGATTGAATCACTGGCCCTGACGCTGTTTCGCACCCACGGCGTCGATTTGCAGAGCGCGATTTACTACACCCTGGCCCGGATGCAGCTCAGCGGCCTGGCCGGGTTCACGGAAGGCTGTGAACTGCTGGCCGGGGTGATGGTCAGCCAGTGGGATGCACTGTGGCCCCCGCAGCCGGCGGTCCGCGCCGAGATGCTGGACTGGTTTAACACCCGCAGCGGCAACGCCTTACGCCAGCACGATTACACTCCCCGCGACCTGCGGATGATTTACCGGGCCGAGCGGGCCTTACAGCTCATCGTCGACCGGCTCCAGCAGTCCGACCTGAAACGCCTGCCGAAGGTCGAAAACCTGCTGTGGTTTTTCCAGAACACCGCCAAAAAACTGGAACAGGCCCGACTCCTGCCTAAACCGGCCGCTAAACCCGTACAGATGCCGCCGCTGGTTTATCTCGCCAGCACCGAGCCGGTGCCGCCGGAAACGGACGATGACGTGAGTGACGACCGCCGTCAGCCCAAAGTCCAGGTCCGTTTCCCTGCTCCCCCGCCGCGACCGATGAGCGCCTTACAGGGGTTCGGACTCGGCGTATTACTGGGGGGATTTGTCCTGACCGGGACCTGGCTGGGCCTTTACCGGCCCCTGCAACAGCAGTTAACTGCCCTGACTGACACGCCGGACGGAGCAAGACTGGCCTGGTTATATCATCCCGACCGGCAAACCTATGCGCAGCAGTTAACCCGGTTAGCCGACACCTCCCCGCTGGTCGTCCTGCAACAGGCTGAGCAGCTGACCGCCACGGCACAAAAAACCTGGCCGCAGGACAGCCAACAGCAGCGTGAGACCGGCCGCTGGCAGCAGCTACAGGCTATCCGGCTGGAGAATGCGCCGGCTCCCGGCCGCTGGCGCCAGACCCGGCATCAGCTCCAGCTGCTGGCGGACAAAATCCTGGAACAGGAGCGCAACCGGGGCAGTTTCACCCTCTCTTACCTGAAAACCGCGATTTATCAGATTCAGCACAGCCACAACCGTGACGTTCCGCTGGAAGAGCTGCTGCGCCAGCTTGCCGACACCGTCGAACAGGGGCAGGCCGTCTCACCGGCGCTGATAAAAAAGACCGACGACCGTTTTAACGCCCTGCTCAGCCGGTACTACGCGTTGCAGAACGCCGCCGGCCTGACCGCGGCCCCTGAACACCCCCGCCCGTCAATACAGCCAAGGAACCCTTAATATGTCATTCCAGAAAAAAACCGCCGGCCCGGCCGGCAACCTCGCACAGCAAATCGCCGGCCGCCTCCGTCCCCAAAGCGCCGGCGGCTTACAGTTCACCCTCACCGCCGGCGGACTGCCGCCGCGCACCTTTGTGGTGGCCGCCTTCACCCTGAACGAAGCGTTCTCCACCCCGTTCACCCTGGAGGTTAGTTTAGCCAGTGCCGACCCGGCCATCGATTTCGCGGCGGTGCTCGACAAAAGCGCCACCCTCTCCATCCTGCGCGAAGGGAAAACCGAGCGCACTGTTACCGGCATGGTCGCCCACTTTGAACAGGGTACTACCGGCAAACATCAGACCGGCTATAAGATGACGGTCCGGCCCGATATGTGGCGCACCACCCTGCGCCAGAATTCCCGCATTTTTCAGCAGCAGGATATCCAGACCATTATCACCACCCTGCTCAAAGAAAACGGCGTCCGGGATGTGGTATTCAGCCTGCGCAACCCGCACCCGGAACGGGAGTTCTGCGTCCAGTACCGCGAAACCGATTTTGACTTTCTGCAACGGCTGGCCGCCGAAGAGGGCCTCTTTTATTTCTTCGAATTCAGCGGGAACAAAAACACCCTGGTGTTTGCCGACGATGCCGGCTCCGTGGTTAAAGGCCCGGCGCTGCCCTATCACCCCGGCGACGCCGGGCAGGCTCAGCAGCTGTGCATTACCCGGCTGACCCGCCAGGCTCAGGTGCGGCCGGCGGTAGTGGAACTCAAAGATTACACCTTCAAAAACCCGGCCTGGGCGGCGGAGTTCCGTCATCAGATGCGGGAACAGGACCTCCAGCATACCGGCTATGAACACTTCGATTTTCCCGGCGGCTTCAAAGATGAACAGCACGGCGCCGATTTCACCCGCTACCGGCTGGAAGCCCTGCGCAATAATGCCCTGACCGGTGACGGCGAAAGTAATGCCGCCACCCTGCAGCCCGGAGTGCTGTTCACCCTGGTCAGCCATCCCCGGGATGACCTGAACCGGCTCTGGCAACTGGTCAGCGTCGCCCATCAGGGCAGCCAGCCGCAGGCGCTGGAACAGGCCGCCGGCGAGAGCGGCACGGTGATGAGCAACCGCTTCACCTTCATTCCCTATAACCAGCACTGGCGCCCGGCCCCGTTAGCCAAACCGGTGATGGAGGGGCCGCAGATAGCGAAAGTGGCCGGCCCGGCCGGGGAAGAAATCTACTGCGACCAGTACGGCCGTATCCGCCTGCAATTCCTGTGGGACCGCTACGGCCGGAGTAACGACAACAGCTCCTGCTGGATACGGGTGACCCAGCCCTGGGCCGGCCAGGGGTGGGGCATGCTGGCTATCCCGCGGATTGGGCAGGAAGTGGTGGTGGACTTTCTTAACGGCGACCCGGACCAGCCGATAGTCACCGGCCGCACCTATCATGCCAGCAATATTCCGCCGGGGACCCTGCCGGGCAGCAAAACCCAGATGGCCCTGCGTTCCAAAACCCATAAAGGGGAAGGCTACAACGAACTGCGCTTCGAGGATGCCAAAGGCAGTGAAGAGCTGGCTTTGCACGCGCAGCGGGACATGAACATCGTGGTGCTTAATAACCGCGAAACCCGGGTCATGAACGACCACACCGAAAGCATCGGCCATAATCAGGTGCTGTCGGTCAGAAATGACCGCCATAAAGAAGTGACAGGCAACGAAGTCAGTGCCATCACCGGCCTGCGTCAAATCACCGTCGAAAAAGACAGCCTGCTGAACGTAAAAAATAACATTCAGATACATTCTCAGGCGGGGGGTATCGAAATTGCGACTTCCGGGGGCAGCATCACCATCGACAATGCCGGCAATATCAGCATTCAGGGCGCCAATATCACTATCAATGGCAAACAGGTCAATGTGAACTGACCGGGACTGACTATCAACTTATTTCAATCAACAACGGAAAAAACATGGAAAACACAACATATCAGATGAATGAAGGCACACTGGCTATCCCAGGCAACTGGCGGGATGAATCCATGAACGTATTCGTGCTGCCGGACGACAGCGGCATTAATCTGGTGGTCAGCCGCACACCGGTTCCTGCCGGCATGGATAACAACGCTTACTATGAACAGACCCTGGAACAGTTCTGCACTCATCTGCCCGGTTACCAGGAGCATCAGCGCAGCGAAATCACCCTGAGCCAGCAACCTGCCCGCCGTCTGGATTACCAGTGGAAAAGCCCGGAAGGCGACATGTACCAGACCGTGGTGCTGCAAATCCGGGGCACGCTGCTGCTGACCTTCAACCTGACCTCCCCCGCGCCTTTTGAAGAACGTCAGCGTGATACATTGCTGGCGGTTATCAACAGTTTTCAGGCGGCCTGATGACCTGACAGGAGGAACACCATGTCATTTGGTGATGAAATCGTCACCCGGATAGCACGGGTTGGCGCACAACATGCCGTGCGCGTTTCCCCGCCACAAGGCAGCCCCGGTCCGGCCGCTGCCCGCGAAGGCGACCCGATAAAACATGCCAGCTTTCTGGGCGCACTGGCCGGGGCGATTGCCGGCGCCCTGATAGGGGCTGCCGTATTTGCTGCGGCATCGGCACTGGTGGGGCTGACGGTCCTCACCGGGGGACTGGCCACCGTCGCCGTCATTGCTCTGGGGGCAACCGCAACATTTGCACTGGGTGACGTCATCAGTGCCGCCAGCTCGGCGGTCACAAAAATGGTGAACAGCGTCGGCCCGCCGAGCGGCGCACTGGCCAGTGGCTCCCCCAATGTCTTTATCGAAGGCAAACCCGCTGCCAGGGCCACAGCCGATATCGCTGCCTGTAGCAAACACCCTGCGCCGCCCCTGATTGCCCAGGGCAGTGAAACCGTATTTATTAACGGTTCTCCCGCAGCCCGGGTGGATGACAAACTGGTGTGTGGCGCCACCATTAAATCCGGCGCCAAAACGGTATTTATCGGCTCCGGTCAGGGCACTTACCTGGAGGTCGCCGAAGAGTTCTCGGCCTGGGAACGGGCGATACTGATAGCCGTTGAATTTCTGGTGCCGCCCTCCCGGGGGGCGATTAAAGGGCTCGGTAAACTGTTCACCAGACAGGCCGGCGCAAAGGTGGTCAGCGGGGCCATTGCCGGTGTCCGGCATGCCGGAAAGATACTATCGGGTAAAACTCTCTGCTGTGCCAAAACCGCTTTCAGAGAAACCCGGGGGGCAAAACGTTACCGGGAAGCGACTAAAAAATTCTTTACCGGCGACCCGATTGACGTCACCACCGGCCAGCTGTTTGACCAGCGGACCGATATCGCTCTCGGTCAGACCCTGCCGCTGGTGTTTTTGCGCAGCTGGGCGCCGGGGGAACAGGGCTTACTGGGGCCGGGCTGGACGGACAGCTTCTCCGAATGCGCCCTGACGACCGGTGACCGGGTAGAAATCCGCACCACCGAAGGAGCATCGCTTTACTTTGCCTTACCCCCTGCCTATACACACAGCACCAACCCGGACCACCCGGACTTTACCCTGAGCCGGGGCGAGCAGGGTTACATCCTCCGCCACCGTGACTCACCGGTCAGCAAATACTTTGCCCGGCCCCATCCGTCATCCGCCTCAGAAGAGGCGTCCCGGCGCTGGCTGCTGACGGAACACCGGGATGTGTATGACAACCGGCTGCGCTTTATCTATAACGAGGGCGGTCAGCTGACGCAGGTTATCCACAGTGACGGACCGGTATTGATGCTGCGTTACAACCGGCGCGGACAACTGACAGAGATTCTCCGCGCCGATGAAGGGTTACAGGCAGTGATGGCCCGTTATCACTACCATGATGATGGCCGGCTGGCAGAAGCAGACAGCGCCCAGAATTTCCACCTGTACTATGAATATAACGCACAGGGCCTGATAAGCCGCTGGTCTGACGGCGACCAGACCTGGGTGGATTACCGCTACGACAGTGAAGGACGCTGTACTGACAGCATCGGCGCCGGCGGCTTCTATCCGGTCCGCCTGGACTATGCGCCCGGCATAACCCGTTCCACCACCCCGCAGGGGCATACCACCACCTGGCATTACAACGACCAGCAGTTAATAACAGAAATCCACACCCCGCGCGGCAGTGCGACCCGCTATGAATATGATCGCCGGGGCAATCTGGTCAGACAGATATTACCTATGGGGGAAACCCTGACGCTGACCTGGCTGGCCGATACCGGCCGGGTGACCTCACTGACCGACGCCACCGGCGCCGTGTGGCAATACAGCTATGATGCTGACAGCCTGCAACTGACCGGCATGACCGACCCGCTGCAACGTACCTGGCTGCCTTTATATGATGAGCAGGGCCAGCCCGCCGGATTTATTGCGCCGGACGGCCGGAAAACCACGCTCACCCGCAATGCTTTCGGGCTGGTAACGTCAGAAACCGACACCGACGGCAACTGCCGCACACAGGAATATGATAAGCATCAGCGGCTGGTGAGAGTGCTGGATGAGGAAAACCGGACTGTCAGGCTGGGTTATGACAGTCAGGACCGGTTACGAAGCCTGACGGCAGCGGGAGCGCTGTGGCGCTGGCGTTACGACCGCCATCACCGGGTTGCGGTCAGCGACCGGCCGGATAACCATCCGGAGCACTTCACCCACGACCGCCACGGGAACTTAACCTGCTGGACCGATGCCCGCGGCGTGAAATGGCAGGTGGAGTATGGCCCGTTTGACCTGCCGGTCGCCCGGCGGGATGGCGAGGGACATCGCTGGCAGTATCGTTACGACGCGGACACGCTGCAACTGACGCAGGTGATTAACCCGCAGGGGGAAACCTACAGCTACACACTGGATGCGGATGGCCGGGTTATCGCCGAGCAGGATTATGCCGGCACGCAGTGGCACTACCGTTATGACCTGTCGGGGAACTGCATTGAGAAACGGGATGGAGAAGAGAACCTCACCCGCTATGACTATGACGCGGCCCGCCGGCTGACAGCCCTGCACACCCCGGAAGGAGAGACCCGTTACCACTACGATATCCTGGGACGACTGTTAACGGTGGAATCGCCGGACAGCGCCCTGCATTTTGAATACGACGACCAGGACCGGATAGTGCGGGAAATCCAGCCGCACGGTGAAATTCAGCGTCACTACCCGGATAACCGCGCCGCAGAGCGGCAGTTGTTCACCGGAGAAACGGCACAGCCGACCGGCCCCGCCCGGTTTAGCGGGCAGACCCGCCTCAGCCACTGGCAGAGCCGGCTGGAAGTTAACCGGGTGGGCGAATTAATCAGGCTGACGCTGGACAATCAGACGCCCCTGACCATAGAGCGGGATGACGCCGGCAGGGATACGGGACGTTATGTGGAAGGGGGATTTATTCTGCGTCAGCAGTATAACCTGATGGGGCAACTGACCGCGCAGCGGGCGGGCCGCAACCCGCATTTCTTCCGGCCGGCTGAACTGGAAGAAATTACCGGGCCCGCTTATGCGGGGGTGGCGCGCCGGTATGAATATGATGCGACGCTGAACCTGACGGCAGCCAGTGATGACGGGCAGCAGCTGGACTATCTTCTCAACGGCAACGGCCAGGTGATGTCGGTGGGGGAAGGTCGGACACTGCGGGAGCATTATCAGTATGACGCCGCCGGTTACCCGTCGAGGCGGTTTGACGGGGCGCAGGAGATTATGGGGGAAACCCTCTATCAGGAGGGCCACCGCCTGAACTGGGTGGGCTCGCACCGGTTTGTCTACGACCGGGCCGGACGTGTGCGGGAGAAACAGTTTTTAGCCGAAGGTTACCGGCCGGCGCTGACGACATACCGGTGGAACAGCCAGAACCAGCTGACGGGGCTTGTCACGCCGGATGACATCCGGTGGGAATATCGCTATGATGCCTTCGGACGGCGGACGGAAAAGCGGTGTATCCAGACCGGTAAGCTGACCACGTATTTATGGGACGGCGATGTGCCGGCGGAAATCCGCGAGTATCAGCACGGCCGGCTGAAAATGATACGCCATCTGGTGTTTGACGGCTGGGAGCTGATAGCGCAGCAGACGCAGCAGTTTACGCTCAATCTGGACAACCGGGTCGAACTGGTGGCCGGGGCGGTACAGACCCGGTATGCGGTCAGCGCGCCGACCGGGGAACCGCTGGCGCTGTTTGACCCGGCAGGGAAACGGGTCTGGCGGCGGCCGAAGCAGTCCCTGTACGGGCTGCGGCTGAGCGGACCGGGCGAGAACCCGCAACTCGATCCGGGCCTCCGGTTTGCCGGGCAGTTATGGGATGAAGAGTCGGGGCTTTGTTACAATCGGTACCGCTTTTACTCACCGGAAGCCGCGTGTTATCTCAGTCCTGATCCAACGGGCCTCTGGGGTGGCGAGAATCCGTATGCATATGTCAAAAATCCCACAGGATGGGTTGATCCTCATGGATTGGCTGGATGTAGTGCATATTTGAGAAGTTGGGGAAGAGGTAAAAAAGGCTTTGAAAAGTTCTGGAATAACTCAACCCAAGAGCAATTTATGAAGGCTTGGGATAATCCTAAATTTAGAGACAATATAAAAGATCGCCTCCGCAAAAATGGAGGCTCTAAAGATGGCGGATTCCATGAGTGGTTACCAGTATCCCGAGCTGATAAATTCAAGGAAATGGGGGTAACATTTAATGAATATATGAAATGGAGAACTCCTACAGGTAAAGTTAAATTCTTGGATGATAAGGGCGTTATGGGAACGCATACGATCCCTCATACTGGTGGTGTGTCACCTCAATCTTCACTAGCTCACCGTGAACTGATAGCAATAGCCGATAATGCAAAAGACATCAATGGATATTTAGAAGCCGTAAGGAAATGGTCTAGCAAACGACTTCCTTTTGGCCAATTTGATTTGCCTTTTTACAGCAGGTGGATATAACTATGAAAGAGCAATACGCTGTTTGGTGTTCAACTTCAACTGACTATACATCCATTTTAAATAGTTTTGTTGATATGGATAAAGGATGCAAATTTGAGCATGATTTTAATTTGAAAAACAGTTTCATAGATTATGATCATGCAATTGTTATCTGGTATGGAAAAGAACAAGGTGAATTAGGCGAAATATCTAGAGAAGATAATTCTGCCCTAGATCCAAGTTTTGATTTTATAATCCAACCAGTTTCAATAAAATTGAAAGAAAACAAGATAGATAAAATAAGTTATCTTTTTGCCATCCCTAATTTTAAATATGATTTAGATATAAAAAACAATAATCTATTTTTCTTTGTCGGCAATATAAAGTGTGAAAGGAAAAATAGTAGTTGGCTAGATGAAATATTAAATGGTATGTAACAAATAAACTCGCTTACATATTACAAGCCTGAATTATTTGGCTTGTCCATTTTAAAAAGCCGGAAAGCTCCACGTGATCTTTCCGGCTTTGTTATTTTTATGCTTAAAATAAATATTTTACAGGTTAATGTTATATATTAAATATATAAATTAAAAACACAAAAATATAAAATAAATAAGAAGACAAACAAAGAAATAATACAGAAAAATATAAGACTCATAGCAAATAAATAAGGTTTCATAATTCCGCTACACGTGGTTTTCTTCAATCCATTGTTATACATAGGGTTGTTAGTAGATAAGGTGTAGCACCATTTTGGAAAGTTATTTATATACATAGGCTATATTTTAGCTATTTTACTCTGTTTTCTCCCTGAAACAGTAAAAAGCCGGGATCGCTTCCGGCTGGCTTCTTTCTTACCGTGGTGAATACCCGTGGCACGCCAGTGCCGACTGGAGCCGCCCTATCGCGGCCTTGATAACCCAGGCCTCCGTGTCATCAACCGCACAGGCGCGTATCTCAGACCAGTTCAGCCGCTTAGCCAGTTGGGCCAGGGCCAGTGCTTCAATGTGGGTTAACTGAATGTCCTGTAAATGTTCAATCGCTATCGTCATCTCATGCTCTCCCCTTACCCCACAAAACCGGTTATCAACGCCCGCATCTGCTGCTTAATCTCCCGCAGTTGGGCCTGTTGCCGCTGGTACTGCTGATGCTGTTGTTGCGTGGCCTCACTCTCTGGAATCAGCACCAGACAGCCATCCATCACCTTCACCGTAATCTGGCCGCCCGTATTAAACCCCGCCTGTCTCAGCCACTGCCCCTTCAGATGTATCGCCGGTATGGCGTTGTTGACCTTGTTCCCGTTCAGCACATAACCCACCGTGTAATAACGTTCTGTTTTCACGGCTTTATTTACAACCGTTTCTGCTTTAGAATGCGCCTTAGCCATAGTAACTACCCTTTTAGTTGCTTGTGGTGAGCGGCAGGCGTGAGGTGCAAACTCACTGTCTGCCGCGCTATCTCAACGCTTAGTGCCGTTAAATCCCATTACCTGTTCGACCATTGCTTTCTTGACAAAGCTGTCAAGTACCACGATCAACGCTTGTTGATCGGTATCTGGCAACAGGTCCGCTTTTTGCCACAAGGAATGTAATGTGTGGTTGCGGATCTTCACTTCATCCGATATAGCCTTGCGGCCAACCAGTTCATCTATCGTGACCTGGAGCACATCCGCGATCTTAATAACCGTCTCCAGATGCGGCGCACTCGCGCCTTTCTCCCAACGATTATAAGCACGCGGATCAACTCCCAACAGTTCAGCCAGCCGAACCTGACTTAAATTACGTGCCTCACGCAACAAACGAAGACGTTCTGCAAATGCTGACATATCCAACCCTGCACACAATGAATCAATAGGGTTCATTGTACCGTCTCCTTTTTTAGCTGCCTGTTGCAAACCCCATAATATATAGATAATATAATCTACATATATGTCTATTGACAAGGGTTTGAAAGGAACATTTTTATGGCCCGCATTCCCGAAGCCGAATTACAGCACCTGAAAGCTGCGGTCTCCTTAGTCGCCGTGGTGGAGCAACAGGGGCGACAGCTCTTTAAACGCGGCAAAGATTACGTGCTGCTGTGCCCGTTCCATCAGGAGAAAACCCCGTCAATGGTTATCTCACCGGCAAAAAACCTCTATCACTGTTTTGGCTGTGACGCCGGCGGCTCCGTGCTCGACTGGGTGATGAAAACGGAGGGCTTAAGTCTGCGCCGGGCCGTGGAACGGTTACGCGGGGAACTGGGGGATAACCCGTCGGTGGTGCCATTGGTGCAACCGGATGAACCCGCCATGCTGGCCGATAATGACGCCGGACGGCAGGCGCTGCTCAGTCGGGTCGTCGGGTTCTACCATCATACGCTGCTGAATGCCCCCGAAGCCCTGGCTTATCTGGAAAAACGGCGGCTCAACCACCCGGAATTAGTCGCCCAGTTTAAACTGGGCTTTGCCAACCGCACGTTAGCCTATCGCCTGCCCATCAAGGCCGTGCAGGCCGGCGCACAGATCCGCGCCCGTCTTCGGGCCGTGGGGATTATGCGCGACAGCGGGCACGAGCACTTTACCGGTTCGCTGGTGATACCGGTTATCGACCCGAACGATCAGATCCGCGAGATCTACGGGCGCAAAATCACCGACCGCTTACGCAGCGGAACGCCGCTGCATCTGTACCTTCCCGGCGCACATGGCGGGATATGGAATGAGCCGGCGCTGATCAGTTCAGGGGCGGTCATCCTCTGTGAATCCTTGATCGACGCCCTGTCGTTCTGGGTAGCCGGTCACCGCCATGTCACCGCCGCCTATGGGGTGAACGGCTTCACCGATGAGATGCGGCAGGCGTTTCAGCGGCATAACGTTAAACAGGTCTTGATCGCCTACGACAACGATCCGGCAGGCAATGAGGCCGCAGTGAAACTGGCGGCAGAACTGACCGCCGACGGCATTACCGTGTTCCGGGTGGTGTTCCCCGAGGGCATGGATGCCAACGGCTATCTGTGTCAGGTCGCCGAGCCGGAACGGGCCTTCGGGTTGTTGCTGGACAGTGCCGTGCCGATGCAGGCGGCGGCAGGGATACAGGCCACCACCGCAACAGAGCGGGCCGCACTGGCTGAACATCAGCCGGTTCCGGTGCCGGAAACGGTCAGCACCTTAGCCGCCGGTATAGCCGCGTTGCCGTCAATGCCGAATGTGGTCTGGGAAACCGGCGCTAACGGCGAGATATCCCTCACCCTCGGCACTCAACAGTGGGGTATCCGGGGCCTGTCACAGGTGAAAGCCGGAGCGGCAGTGATGAAGGTCAATGTTCAGGTCGTTGATACCGACAGCGGCGTGATGTTCGCGGACAGCGTGGACATGATGAGCGCCCGCAGCCGGGGCGGGTATGCGCGGCTGGCCGCCACCGAACTGGGGCTGGCCGAAGGCGACCTGCGCCGGGCGCTGGGGCAGGTGTTGCTGGTACTGGAACAGTGTCAACAGGCCGGTGTCGGTGAACAAACCGAAACCCAGCCGGTTCCCGAACTGAGCGAAGCCCAGCGGGCAGCGGCGCTGGCGCTGCTGCAAGACCCGAAACTGAGTGAACGCATCACCGCTGACTTAGCCGCCTGTGGCGTCGTGGGGGAAAGCACCAACCTGCTGGCCGGTTACTTAGCGGCGGTCAGTCGCAAGCTGGACCGTCCGCTGGCCGTGCTGATACAGAGCAGTAGCGCCGCCGGGAAAAGTTCACTGATGGATGCCGTACTCAATCTGATACCGGAAGAAGAACGGCTGCAATACAGCGCCATGACCGGCCAGAGCCTGTTCTATCTGGGCGAAACCAATCTCCAGCATAAAATCTTAGCCATTGCCGAAGAGGAAGGGGTACGGCAGGCCGCCTATGCGCTCAAACTGTTGCAAAGCGACGGCGAACTGACCATTGCCAGCACCGGTAAAGACGACGCCAGCGGGAATCTGGTGACCAAACAGTACACGGTGAAAGGGCCGGTGATGCTGATGCTCACCACCACGGCGATTGATGTCGATGAAGAGCTGTTAAACCGCTGTCTGGTGCTGACCGTGAACGAATCGCGGGAACAAACCGAAGCTATCCACGCGTTGCAGCGCCATAAGCAGACCCTCGAAGGCTTACTGGCGGAGAATGAAAAGACCTATATCACCGACCTGCATCAGAACGCCCAGCGGCTGTTACGTCCGCTGAATGTGGTGAATCCGTTCGCCAGTCAATTAACGTTCATGAGCGATAAAACCCGCACCCGACGCGACCACATGAAATATCTCACCCTGATACAAAGTATCGCCCTGCTGCATCAGTATCAGCGGGCAGTGAAAACCGTCGAGCACCGGGGAAAACGGCTGGACTATATCGAGGTGACCAAAGAAGATATTAGCTTAGCCAACCGGCTGGCCCACGAGATATTAGGCCGCACGCTGGATGAGATGCCGCCACAGACCCGTAAGCTGCTGTTGCTGATACAGGCAATGGTGAAAGAGACGGCGGCAATGCAGCAACGCCCGGTGAACGCAGTCCGTTTTACCCGCCGGGATATCCGCAGTTATACCCACTGGAGTGACAGCCAGCTTAAACTCCACTGTCAGCGCTTAAGCGACATGGAATATCTGTTGATACATGGCGGCAGCCGCGGCCATCTGTTGCAATATGAACTGTTATGGGATGGCGATAAAACGGAGGAAGCCCACCTGTGCGGTCTGATTGAACCGGAAAATCAGGATGCCAATAGTGTGTATGACTCGTGCAAGTCTGGCTCGGATGAAAGCAAGTCGGGGTCAAGTCTGCCCCAGGTCAGGGCCAAGTCTGGTTCGCCAAAACCGGCTGCAAGCCGCAGTGACAAAGGGCTGAATGGTTCACAAGTCGGGCGAGCCTGAAAAGGACTGTTCCGGCCTCCTAAAAATCAGGCCGTCGTACCGTACTCCCCCTTCATCAACGAACCCGAAAGCCGGATACAGGAAAGTGTGAATATGACTTGTGCAAGTCTGGCTCAAATGAAGGCAAGTCAGGGTCAAGTCTGCCCCAAGTCGGGGTCAAGTCTGGTTCGCCAAAACCGGCTGCAAGCCGCAGTAGCAAAGGGTTGAATAACTCGCAAGTCTGGGCAGACAGAAAAGGACTGTTTCGGCCACTTAAAAATCAAGCCATCGTACCGGAGTGACGTATCACACACCGATAACAATAACCGCTGTTCCCTACAGGAAATCCCATCATGTCATCACCCGTTAAACGTCAATCTGAACCTGCCCGGCTGACCCTGCGCCAGCATCTGGACGCGTATCTGGATAACCTGCTGTTGCAGGGAGCGAGTCAAAAGAGCCAGTCCGCCCGTCATGAACGGCTGTCACCGTTCGTCAACTGGTGTCAGGAACAGGGCGTAATATCTGCGGCTCAGGTAACCGAGCCGTTACTGCAAAACTGGCAGCAATATCTGACCCGGTACCGCAAAGCCAACGGTCAGTCCTATACGCCGGACAGTCAGCGCCGACGCCTGCGCGCCTTACGCCTGTGGTTCGACTGGTTGCAGCAACAGCACGCTATCCCGACCAGCCCGGCGGCAACACTGGCCGCGCCAGACAGAAAAAAACGCCCCTCGGTGACGGAGACCCACGGTCAACCCGACGCCATACCGGCCCGCTTCGCCACTTTACGCCAGCATCTGGCGGCCTGGCTGGAAGCCGTGCAGGGACAGGGCTTAAGCGAACGGACACAGGAAGCCTACGAAGAGCGGCTGTTGCCGTTCATCAGCTGGTGTGAAGCACGCGGGGTCATGACCGCACCGCAGGTCAGCCTGCCGTTGCTGGAAAGTTACCAGCGCTGGCTGAGAAGCCACCGTAAAGCGGACGGCCAGCCCTACAGCCCGGGCAGTCAGCGGGACCGCCTGAGTGTCTTACGTCAGTGGTTCCGCTGGCTGCTGCAACGTCACCATATCCTGTATAACCCGACGGATAACATGGTATTGCCAAGAGAAGAAAAACGGCTGCCGGCGCAGGTGATGAATGAAGACGAAACCCACACGGTATTAGCCGCCGCCAGTATCGACACACTCACGGGCCTGAGAAACCGGGCTATCCTTGAAGTGCTGTGGAGTACCGGTATCCGGCGGATGGAAGTGGCGAACCTGCTGTTAAGCGAAGTGGACTTCGGGCGCGGCGTGGTGATGGTCAGACAGGGTAAAGGCGGTAAAGACCGGGTGGTGCCCATCGGCGAACAGGCGCTGCACTGGTTAAGTCGCTGGCTCAGTGTCCGGCCCCAGTTAACGCGCCGGGGAGACAGCGGTCACCTGTTTATCACCAGGAAAGGCCGGGGGCTGGCCAGAGGCACATTAACCCAGATAGCCGCCGACAGCATCCGTAAACAGGCGCAGCTGACTAAACCGGGGGCCTGTCATCTGTTCCGGCACTCAATGGCGACGCAGATGTTAGAGAACGGCGCAGACACCCGACACATCCAGGCGATACTGGGGCATGAGAAGCTGGAAACCACCCAAATCTATACGCGGGTGGCTATCGGTCACTTAAAGAAAGTGCATGAGCAGACCCACCCGGCAGAACGGCAGTCAAAGCAGGCAACGCCGCCAGACGATAAGCAGGCAAATAGCGACCAGCCGGACAGCCCGAAGCCGGTCTGAAACCTCAGTGCGGCTGGACAGTCCGAAAGTTAGCAAGCTCTCTGTTAATCGAGTGGAAAAGGTGAAAGGCAGACTGTGCGCGTCCCTGCGCACAGACTGCCTCCCTACCTTCGGCGTGCCCGGCAGTAAATGCCGGCCGCCCGGCGCTGAACCCCGGCGTTCTCGGTGACAGTCGTTGCCGGTCAGCCGCCATTCAACATAATGTGGCATTAAGCGCAATGGGCCTGAACGGCCCGCCACGCTTAACGAAACATTATGTCGGCGCCGCCCACCCAAGGGCGCTGCGCGGTTACCTCAACAACGGTGCGCGGCTGGCCGCCGGGGTGAGCTTCTCAGCCCCAGAGGCGCACCGGGTTCGCTCGCTCACCCGCTGCTGTCAGTATCAGTGCTAAAATCCACCGCCGCAGTCGCCGCCGTCCGTGGCGGCTCCGGCACCCAAATCTACCTGAAACTGTTGCCGGTCAGCCTGTTAAGGTCAACAGCCCTGAAAGCAGGCCAGCGAGCTGGCCGCGGTTTATTGCCCCCGCCCCAACCCCGCTGCACTGGCTGCGCCCGGCTCGCAGTCGCAGGCTCCTTGCTCGTTCCCGTGCTCGCCATCTCCGCCCCGTGCAGCCCCCAGGGGCTTCCCCGCAGAAAAGCTTCACCTGCGGGCCTCGCCGGCCCGCACCCGGCCAACCCGCGTCAGCGGCGCAGACAAGCTGCCCCGCCGTCGCGGGTTCCCGATAAAACCCGGTTCCGGCAGGAAAACGGGGCCTCAACCCGGTGCTGACGTCGGGGAAAAAATGCGCTAACATCGGCAAAATGCCCGTCGGGGCGAGTTGGCATGCTCTTTAACAGGGTGGGAAAAAGCGGCGGAGAAAAAGGCTGCTAAATCAAAGGGAAAAGTGGCCTAAAGAGTATGATGGCGTCGGGATAGTGCCGAAGACCCGATTGGGCTGGCAGGGGGTCCGAATCCCTATGCGTATGTGCCTAACCCGGCAAACTGGATTGACCCTCTGGGGCTAAGTGGTTTCTTTACACCATCTATTTTTAACGCGCCTTCTGGAAGTACCCATACTGTTTACCAGCAAGCTATTGATTGGGATCTGCCTGTTAATACAAGAAATGGAATAAAAACAAATATTGATTTAGCATTAGAAGGTAAAAGTCCTTTTGTTGTTAAGAATGGTAAATATTCACAGATAAATTTACATCACTCCAAACAAAACGGATTAGGATCATTATTTGAACTTTCGGCTGATACTCATCAGAAATATTATGGAACTAAAGCGCTTCATCCACATTTGCCGAATGCACATCCAATTAACCCTGTTAATCGAGATCAATTTAATATAGATCGTGATGCATATTGGCGAAACAGAGCCGAAGCTGAATTGAAGATTAGAAAACCTAGAAAATGTGGGATATAAACATGTTATCTGACAAAGTAAGAGAGCATCTTAAGAATCAAGGATGGTGGTACGAAGAGGTTACCGAAGAATATCATAATACTTTGATTAACCTAGATATTAATCTGGAATCTGATTTTTCTCAGTTCTATTTACACGCCGAAGATGGACCAACATTTTACAGTAGAAATCGTGAAATTTATCAAATCTGTTGGTTCATAATTAACTCTAACTATATGTTAGATGTAAAAAGAATGCATAAGTCTCTTAATCTACCTGAGGAATATATTCCTTTAGATAGTTTCGAGGGAGAGTATGGTTTTTTTTATAATAGGAAAACAGGTGAAATATTAGAATTGAGTTTAGGACAAGCAATGAAAGATTTTTCTGATGGGAAATTAAAACCACAATGGAAAGACTTTAATTCTTTTATTGAATGGTTCTTTGAATTAACTAACTAATCACAACTATAAAAACAGGCCGGAAAGATCTTCCGGCCTTCTTTATGATCTAGCGGGGCGCATACCCACGGTAAGCCAGAGCGGATTGAAGCTTAACGATCGCATCCTTAATCTGATACGCTTCCTCGTCATTCACCGCGCAGGCGCGTATCTCAGACCAGCACAGCCGCTTAACCAGTTGGGCCAAGGCCAGTGCTTCAATGTGGGTTAACTGAATGTCCTGTAAATGTTCAATGGCTATCGTCATCTCATGCGCTCCCCTTAACCCACAAAACCGGTTATCAACGCCCGCATCTGCTGCTTAATTTCCCGCAGTTGAGCCTGTTGTCGCTGGTACTGCTGATGCTGTTGTTGGGTGGCTTCACTGTCAGGAATGAGCACCAGACAACCGTCCATCACCTTCACCGTAATCTGGCCGCCCGTATTAAACCCCGCCTGCCTAAGCCATTGCCCCTTAAGATGTATCGCCGGTGTGGCATTGTTGACCTTATTCCCGTTCGGCACATAACCCACCGTGTAATAACGTTCTGTTTTCACGGCTTTATTTACCGCCGCTTCTGCTTTAGAATGCGCCTTAGCCATAGTAACTACCCTTTTAGTTGCTTGTGGTGAGCGGCAGGCGTGAGGTGCGAACTCACCCTGCCGCGCTATCTCAACGCTTAGTACTGTTAAATCCCATTGCCTGTTCAACCATTGCTTTCTTGACAAAGCTGTCAAGTACCACGATCAACGCTTGTTGATCGGTATCTGGCAACAGGTCCGCTTTTTGCCACAAGGAATGTAATGTGTGGTTGCGGATCTTCACTTCATCCGATATAGCCTTGCGGCCAACCAGTTCATCTATCGTGACCTGGAGCACATCCGCGATCTTAATAACCGTCTCCAGATGCGGCGCACTCGCGCCTTTCTCCCAACGATTATAAGCGCGCGGATCAACTCTCAATAGTTCAGCCAGCCGAACCTGACTTAAATTACGTGCCTCACGCAACAAACGAAGACGCTCTGCAAATGCTGACATATCCAACCCTGCACACAATGAATCAATAGGGTTCATTGTACCGTCTCCTTTTTTAGCTGCCTGTTGCAAATCCCATAATATATAGATAATATAATCTACATATATGTCTATTGACAAGGATTTAAAAGGAACATTTTTATGGCCCGCATTCCCGAAGCCGAATTACAGCACCTGAAAGCTGCGGTCTCCTTAGTCGCCGTGGTGGAGCAACAGGGGCGACAGCTCTTTAAACGCGGCAAAGATTACGTGCTGCTGTGCCCGTTCCATCAGGAGAAAACCCCGTCAATGGTTATCTCACCGGCAAAAAACCTCTATCACTGTTTTGGCTGTGACGCCGGCGGCTCCGTGCTCGACTGGGTGATGAAAACGGAGGGCTTAAGTCTGCGCCGGGCCGTGGAACGGTTACGCGGGGAACTGGGGGATAACCCGTCGGTGGTGCCATTGGTGCAACCGGATGAACCCGCCATGCTGGCCGATAATGACGCCGGACGGCAGGCGCTGCTCAGTCGGGTCGTCGGGTTCTACCATCATACGCTGCTGAATGCCCCCGAAGCCCTGGCTTATCTGGAAAAACGGCGGCTCAACCACCCGGAATTAGTCGCCCAGTTTAAACTGGGCTTTGCCAACCGCACGTTAGCCTATCGCCTGCCCATCAAGGCCGTGCAGGCCGGCGCACAGATCCGCGCCCGTCTTCGGGCCGTGGGGATTATGCGCGACAGCGGGCACGAGCACTTTACCGGTTCGCTGGTGATACCGGTTATCGACCCGAACGATCAGATCCGCGAGATCTACGGGCGCAAAATCACCGACCGCTTACGCAGCGGAACGCCGCTGCATCTGTACCTTCCCGGCGCACATGGCGGGATATGGAATGAGCCGGCGCTGATCAGTTCAGGGGCGGTCATCCTCTGTGAATCCTTGATCGACGCCCTGTCGTTCTGGGTAGCCGGTCACCGCCATGTCACCGCCGCCTATGGGGTGAACGGCTTCACCGATGAGATGCGGCAGGCGTTTCAGCGGCATAACGTTAAACAGGTCTTGATCGCCTACGACAACGATCCGGCAGGCAATGAGGCCGCAGTGAAACTGGCGGCAGAACTGACCGCCGACGGCATTACCGTGTTCCGGGTGGTGTTCCCCGAGGGCATGGATGCCAACGGCTATCTGTGTCAGGTCGCCGAGCCGGAACGGGCCTTCGGGTTGTTGCTGGACAGTGCCGTGCCGATGCAGGCGGCGGCAGGGATACAGGCCACCACCGCAACAGAGCGGGCCGCACTGGCTGAACATCAGCCGGTTCCGGTGCCGGAAACGGTCAGCACCTTAGCCGCCGGTATAGCCGCGTTGCCGTCAATGCCGAATGTGGTCTGGGAAACCGGCGCTAACGGCGAGATATCCCTCACCCTCGGCACTCAACAGTGGGGTATCCGGGGCCTGTCACAGGTGAAAGCCGGAGCGGCAGTGATGAAGGTCAATGTTCAGGTCGTTGATACCGACAGCGGCGTGATGTTCGCGGACAGCGTGGACATGATGAGCGCCCGCAGCCGGGGCGGGTATGCGCGGCTGGCCGCCACCGAACTGGGGCTGGCCGAAGGCGACCTGCGCCGGGCGCTGGGGCAGGTGTTGCTGGTACTGGAACAGTGTCAACAGGCCGGTGTCGGTGAACAAACCGAAACCCAGCCGGTTCCCGAACTGAGCGAAGCCCAGCGGGCAGCGGCGCTGGCGCTGCTGCAAGACCCGAAACTGAGTGAACGCATCACCGCTGACTTAGCCGCCTGTGGCGTCGTGGGGGAAAGCACCAACCTGCTGGCCGGTTACTTAGCGGCGGTCAGTCGCAAGCTGGACCGTCCGCTGGCCGTGCTGATACAGAGCAGTAGCGCCGCCGGGAAAAGTTCACTGATGGATGCCGTACTCAATCTGATACCGGAAGAAGAACGGCTGCAATACAGCGCCATGACCGGCCAGAGCCTGTTCTATCTGGGCGAAACCAATCTCCAGCATAAAATCTTAGCCATTGCCGAAGAGGAAGGGGTACGGCAGGCCGCCTATGCGCTCAAACTGTTGCAAAGCGACGGCGAACTGACCATTGCCAGCACCGGTAAAGACGACGCCAGCGGGAATCTGGTGACCAAACAGTACACGGTGAAAGGGCCGGTGATGCTGATGCTCACCACCACGGCGATTGATGTCGATGAAGAGCTGTTAAACCGCTGTCTGGTGCTGACCGTGAACGAATCGCGGGAACAAACCGAAGCTATCCACGCGTTGCAGCGCCATAAGCAGACCCTCGAAGGCTTACTGGCGGAGAATGAAAAGACCTATATCACCGACCTGCATCAGAACGCCCAGCGGCTGTTACGTCCGCTGAATGTGGTGAATCCGTTCGCCAGTCAATTAACGTTCATGAGCGATAAAACCCGCACCCGACGCGACCACATGAAATATCTCACCCTGATACAAAGTATCGCCCTGCTGCATCAGTATCAGCGGGCAGTGAAAACCGTCGAGCACCGGGGAAAACGGCTGGACTATATCGAGGTGACCAAAGAAGATATTAGCTTAGCCAACCGGCTGGCCCACGAGATATTAGGCCGCACGCTGGATGAGATGCCGCCACAGACCCGTAAGCTGCTGTTGCTGATACAGGCAATGGTGAAAGAGACGGCGGCAATGCAGCAACGCCCGGTGAACGCAGTCCGTTTTACCCGCCGGGATATCCGCAGTTATACCCACTGGAGTGACAGCCAGCTTAAACTCCACTGTCAGCGCTTAAGCGACATGGAATATCTGTTGATACATGGCGGCAGCCGCGGCCATCTGTTGCAATATGAACTGTTATGGGATGGCGATAAAACGGAGGAAGCCCACCTGTGCGGTCTGATTGAACCGGAAAATCAGGATGCCAATAGTGTGTATGACTCGTGCAAGTCTGGCTCGGATGAAAGCAAGTCGGGGTCAAGTCTGCCCCAGGTCAGGGCCAAGTCTGGTTCGCCAAAACCGGCTGCAAGCCGCAGTGACAAAGGGCTGAATGGTTCACAAGTCGGGCGAGCCTGAAAAGGACTGTTCCGGCCTCCTAAAAATCAGGCCGTCGTACCGTACTCCCCCTTCATCAACGAACCCGAAAGCCGGATACAGGAAAGTGTGAATATGACTTGTGCAAGTCTGGCTCAAATGAAGGCAAGTCAGGGTCAAGTCTGCCCCAAGTCGGGGTCAAGTCTGGTTCGCCAAAACCGGCTGCAAGCCGCAGTAGCAAAGGGTTGAATAACTCGCAAGTCTGGGCAGACAGAAAAGGACTGTTTCGGCCACTTAAAAATCAAGCCATCGTACCGGAGTGACGTATCACACACCGATAACAATAACCGCTGTTCCCTACAGGAAATCCCATCATGTCATCACCCGTTAAACGTCAATCTGAACCTGCCCGGCTGACCCTGCGCCAGCATCTGGACGCGTATCTGGATAACCTGCTGTTGCAGGGAGCGAGTCAAAAGAGCCAGTCCGCCCGTCATGAACGGCTGTCACCGTTCGTCAACTGGTGTCAGGAACAGGGCGTAATATCTGCGGCTCAGGTAACCGAGCCGTTACTGCAAAACTGGCAGCAATATCTGACCCGGTACCGCAAAGCCAACGGTCAGTCCTATACGCCGGACAGTCAGCGCCGACGCCTGCGCGCCTTACGCCTGTGGTTCGACTGGTTGCAGCAACAGCACGCTATCCCGACCAGCCCGGCGGCAACACTGGCCGCGCCAGACAGAAAAAAACGCCCCTCGGTGACGGAGACCCACGGTCAACCCGACGCCATACCGGCCCGCTTCGCCACTTTACGCCAGCATCTGGCGGCCTGGCTGGAAGCCGTGCAGGGACAGGGCTTAAGCGAACGGACACAGGAAGCCTACGAAGAGCGGCTGTTGCCGTTCATCAGCTGGTGTGAAGCACGCGGGGTCATGACCGCACCGCAGGTCAGCCTGCCGTTGCTGGAAAGTTACCAGCGCTGGCTGAGAAGCCACCGTAAAGCGGACGGCCAGCCCTACAGCCCGGGCAGTCAGCGGGACCGCCTGAGTGTCTTACGTCAGTGGTTCCGCTGGCTGCTGCAACGTCACCATATCCTGTATAACCCGACGGATAACATGGTATTGCCAAGAGAAGAAAAACGGCTGCCGGCGCAGGTGATGAATGAAGACGAAACCCACACGGTATTAGCCGCCGCCAGTATCGACACACTCACGGGCCTGAGAAACCGGGCTATCCTTGAAGTGCTGTGGAGTACCGGTATCCGGCGGATGGAAGTGGCGAACCTGCTGTTAAGCGAAGTGGACTTCGGGCGCGGCGTGGTGATGGTCAGACAGGGTAAAGGCGGTAAAGACCGGGTGGTGCCCATCGGCGAACAGGCGCTGCACTGGTTAAGTCGCTGGCTCAGTGTCCGGCCCCAGTTAACGCGCCGGGGAGACAGCGGTCACCTGTTTATCACCAGGAAAGGCCGGGGGCTGGCCAGAGGCACATTAACCCAGATAGCCGCCGACAGCATCCGTAAACAGGCGCAGCTGACTAAACCGGGGGCCTGTCATCTGTTCCGGCACTCAATGGCGACGCAGATGTTAGAGAACGGCGCAGACACCCGACACATCCAGGCGATACTGGGGCATGAGAAGCTGGAAACCACCCAAATCTATACGCGGGTGGCTATCGGTCACTTAAAGAAAGTGCATGAGCAGACCCACCCGGCAGAACGGCAGTCAAAGCAGGCAACGCCGCCAGACGATAAGCAGGCAAATAGCGACCAGCCGGACAGCCCGAAGCCGGTCTGAAACCTCAGTGCGGCTGGACAGTCCGAAAGTTAGCAAGCTCTCTGTTAATCGAGTGGAAAAGGTGAAAGGCAGACTGTGCGCGTCCCTGCGCACAGACTGCCTCCCTACCTTCGGCGTGCCCGGCAGTAAATGCCGGCCGCCCGGCGCTGAACCCCGGCGTTCTCGGTGACAGTCGTTGCCGGTCAGCCGCCATTCAACATAATGTGGCATTAAGCGCAATGGGCCTGAACGGCCCGCCACGCTTAACGAAACATTATGTCGGCGCCGCCCACCCAAGGGCGCTGCGCGGTTACCTCAACAACGGTGCGCGGCTGGCCGCCGGGGTGAGCTTCTCAGCCCCAGAGGCGCACCGGGTTCGCTCGCTCACCCGCTGCTGTCAGTATCAGTGCTAAAATCCACCGCCGCAGTCGCCGCCGTCCGTGGCGGCTCCGGTGCCCAAACCCGCCTGAAACCGTGGCCGGTCAGCCCGTCAAGGTCAACAGCCCTGAAGGCAGGCCAGCAAGCTGGCGAGGTTTATGGCCCCCGCCCAACCCCGCTGCACTGGCTGCGTCCGGCTCGCAGTCGCAGGCTCCTCGCTCGTTCCCGTACTCGCCATCTCCGCCCCGTCCGCCCCCGCAGGCAGGGGCTCCCCGCTTAACGGCTTCACCTGCGGGCCTCGCCGGCCCGCACCCGGCCAACCCGCGTCAGCGGCGCAGACAAGCTGCCCCGCCGTCGCGGGTTCCCGATAACACCCGATTCCGGCAGGAAAAGGGAGCTGACACCCGAATATGACATCGGGGAAAAAGTGAGCTAAAATCGGCAAAATGCCCGTCGGGGCGAGTTGGCATGCTCTTTAACAGGGTGGGAAAAAACGGCGGAGAAAAAGGCTGTTAAATCAGGGGGAAAAGTCGGCTAAACCGTATGATGGCGTCGGGATAGTGCCGAAGATCCGCTCGGGCTGAACGGGGGCCTGAATCCCTATTCGTACGTCCATAATCCCACCGGATGGGTTGATCCTCTGGGGCTGGCAACATGCCCAGTAATCAAACAACGTGTTCTGGACAATATCGCAGCAAGTAAAGCCGCCAGAGAATCACCTAATTTCAGTAAACCTAATACAAAAACGGGTTTTGGTTATGGAGTGAATGATAAGCCCGTCAGAATATCTGGAGACTGGAGTAAACAAGACATATTTAATGGATTGCATGGAAGAACACCTAAAGGTTTAGGCTCGCCAGATCTACATCATGCTCATCAAATGCCAGGTTCTGCCATCCATGAAGTTTTACCAAACGTTCATAGAGGCAATACTGCATTACATCCAAATAAATTTAATCAGGGTGTCACACCGGCCATGCGAGATGCGGATAGGAAATTACATTGGTGGTATAGAGCAAGAGAACAAGGTGCAGAGCAAATATATCCTCATCTAATTTACGATTAATATTTTGGTACTAACATGAATACACATGAATTCTCACGAGTTGTTAATTATGTAAAAAGCATCAAACCAAATTGGTTTTTATCAGGAGATGAATATTTGGCAAGTAAGGAGGATATAGAACAAGTAGAGTTGCTTGTAGGAGGAACTTTACCAGATGAATATGTTTATTTTTCAAATAATTATAATGCCGGATATTTTGCATTCGTGAATATTTACTCTCTTAATCCTAATAGTGAGTGGTATTTACCTGTTAAGAATAAAGAATATGAAATGGTCTCAATGCCACAAGGTTTTATTGCTTTTAGTGATGATGAAACTGGTGGTTATTACGGTTTTTTAAAAGAGAAGACTCAATATAAAAATGAAGTATATTTTTTTGATTCATCAGGGGATGGAAGCATTGAATCAATAAAAGAGGATTTTTTTGAATTTGTTGTTAGCAGAGGTTTCCAACCAGAACATTTTGATTTAGATGTTTTAACTCAATAATGATTCGAATCAAAACCGGAAGACCCTTCGAGATCTTCCGGTCTTCTCATGATCTATCTTGGTGAATACCCACGGTAAGCCAATGCCGATTGGAGCTTAGAGATCGCATCCTTAATCTGATACGCTTCCTCTGATGATGCTAGTAATGGAATATTTTTGAGGCTGCCAGACCCCATCAAAGATAAAAAGGTTGCTACTACAGTTAGCACAATGGCAAGACATCGAGGTAGCCATAATGGATATTCCTCCGCAGTTGAAAAAGCTCTAAATAAAATTGATTTAAACCAGCCTACTAATGTCATAGCAAAACAAGTTGCTAACATACAAAATAAGGTGAAGAAAGCAATGATGAATGGCATGCCAATTAGGTCGAAAGATATTGCTAAGAATCCTGATATAGGCAAGCAAAGGGCTTTTGAATTGTGGGATAATATATTTAATAAATAGAGGTGATATATGATTGATACAAAAAAGAATTTATTATTGAACCAATGGCTTTTCTTTTGTCTGAAAAATTATTTTCAGGGGTTCTTAGCAATCAATCTGGTCGTTATTTAGAAATTCATGATCCTGAATTAGCACTGACTTTATCTTTTGAACAATTATTACCCGACGGGTATTTAGTATGGTTAGATCTCATTGAGAATTCTATAAGTAAATTTAGGTTAAGAAGTGAATTTCATGAAGCTGACGAATGCTTAAATGATATAAGTAAAGAGTTTTCTGTTCATTATGACAAAATTTCAATTGCCTATAGAAAGAAAAAAATAAAAAAAGAAAATTCTGACTATGATGATTTTTATTTTGAAGTCTTAGATAAAGTATATTCTCAATTAAACATGTTATCTATTCAAAGGTATATATTAGGTGAACAAAAAGAATCAATTTTGGAAAAAATCTTTGAGATATATAAAGAAGGTCTTTATCCATGCGGAATGACCAAGGATAAAAAGATAGTTGCTTTTAATCCAATGGTATTAAAAAACAGTTGATATAGAAGACATATCATCATGAAAAAGCCGGAAAGATCCCCGTGATCTTCCGGCTTTGTTATCCTTATCCTTATGCTTATGCTTAAAATAAATATTCCACAGGGTTGATGTTATATATTAAATATATAAATTAAAATCACAAAAATATAAAACTCATGGTAAATATATACATAAGCTATATTTTGGATATTTTATTCTGTTTTCTCCCTGAAACAGTAAAAAACCGGGATCGCTTCCGGCTGGAGTTACAATAAAAGCTGAAGGTTCAGGTAGTTTCTTTACACATGTAACTGTCCTTAATCCCCCAGGAATGTAAACTATGAGCATATTTAATTTAAAGACTATATTACCTCCTCCTGTATCTCCGAATGAAGCAGGTCAAAAGGAGAAATGGCCATTGACAGATAATAACTACCATTTTCCTAATGATTTCATTGAGTTCATAAATTGCTATGGGACAGGACGAATAGCTAACTTTATTAATATATTTAATCCATTTAGTGAAAATGATGATCTAAATTTCTTCAATCAGAAGGATTTAATTATTGAGGATGATAAAGATTATTATCGGTTTTCTCTTTATCCTAATAAAGATGGATTACTTCCAATAGGAGTGACTGATAATGGTGATTATATATTCTGGGTTATATCACCAACAGATAACAGTGATTCATGGAAAATAGCAATTATTGCCTCAAGATCTCCAGAAGTCGAATACAGGCAAGAAGATCTGACATCTTTTTTAGAAGGTGTTTTATCCAAGAAAATAAAATGCATGTCATTCCCTGATAATTTCCCACCTAATAATATAGCATTTAAAAAATAAGCCGGAAAGATCCCCGTGATCTTTCCGGCTTTGTTATTTTTATGCTTAAAATAAATATTCTACAGGATTGATGCTATATATTAACTATATAAATTAAAAACGAAAGAAGATAAACAAAGAAATAATACAGAAAAATATAAAATTCATGGCAAATATATACATAGGCTATATTTTAACTATTTTATTCTGTTTTCTCCCTGANGTTTTCTCTTTATCCTAATAAAGATGGATTACTTCCAATAGGAGTGACTGATAATGGTGATTCATGGAAAATAGCAATTATTGCCTCAAGATCTCCAGAAGTCGAATACAGGCAAGAAGATCTGACATCTTTTTTAGAAGGTGTTTTATCCAAGAAAATAAAATGCATGTCATTCCCTGATAATTTCCCACCTAATAATATAGCATTTAAAAAATAAGCCGGAAAGATCCCCGTGATCTTTCCGGCTTTGTTATTTTTATGCTTAAAATAAATATTCTACAGGATTGATGCTATATATTAACTATATAAATTAAAAACGAAAGAATATAAAATAAATAAGAAGATAAACAAAGAAATAATACAGAAAAATATAAGATTCATGGCAAATATATACATAGGCTATATTTTAACTATTTTATTCTGTTTTCTCCCTGAAACAAAGCCGGAATCGCTTCCGGCTGGAGTTACAATAAAAGCTGAAGGTTCAGGTGGTTTCTTTATACATGTAATTGTCCTTAATCCCCCAGGAATGCAAACTATGAGCATATTTAATTTAAAAACTATATTACCTCCTCCTGTATCTCCGAATGAAGCAGGTCAAAAGGAGAAATGGCCATTGATAGATAATAACTACCATTTTCCTAATGATTTCATTGAGTTCATAAATTGCTATGGAACAGGAAGAATAGCTAACTTTATTAATATATTTAATCCATTTAGTGAAAATGATAATCTAAATTTCTTCAATCAGAAGGATTTGATTATTGAGGATTTTAATTATTTAATTGAGGATGATAAAGATTATTATCAGTTTTCTCTTTATCCTAATAAAGATGGATTACTTCCAATAGGAGTGACTGATAATGGTGATTCATGGAAAATAGCAATTATTGCCTCAAGATCTCCAGAAGTCGAATACAGGCAAGAAAATCTAACATCTTTTTTAGAAGGTGTTTTATCCAAGAAAATAAAATGCATGTCATTCCCTGATAATTTCCCACCTAATAATATAGCATTTAAAAAATAAGCCGGAAAGATCCCCGTGATCTTTCCGGCTTTGTTATTTTTATGCTTAAAATAAATATTCTACAGGATTGATGCTATATATTAACTATATAAATTAAAAACGAAAGAAGATAAACAAAGAAATAATACAGAAAAATATAAAATTCATGGCAAATATATACATAGGCTATATTTTAACTATTTTATTCTGTTTTCTCCCTGAGTAAAAAGCCGGAATCGCTTCCGGCTGGCTTCTTTCTTACCGTGGTGAATACCCATGCCACGCCAACGCCGACTGATTAGTGCAATGGCAAGGCATCAAGGTAATCATCACGGGTATACTGATGCAATGCTCTGAATAAAATAAATTTAAATCAATCAATCGATACCATATCGAAACAAGTGACTCACACACAAAATATAGCTAAAAAAGATATGAAAAACGGCAATATTATTATATCCAAAGATATATATAATATTAATGTCCTGGAGAAAGACATACATTAAAAAGTAAGACAACGCATCTTTAATCTATGGAGTAAAACTTTAGGATAATTCAATATGGGTGAGATAATAAGTTTTTATATGTAATCCGTTGAATTTTTTAAAAGTTCGGATTTTTTATCCGGTTCTATTGAAGAATTTAATGAATATGAAATTATTGATAATAAATATATGGCATTAAAGCTTCTTTTCGATCAAGATATACCAGATAACTATATGGTTTGGAGTAATTTTTTTCTGATCTGGTATCTGAATTTTATCTTCATGAGGATTATAAAAAAGCAACAAAATATATCCTTGATAAGAGTAAAAATATCTACCCAGGATCAAATTAAAGAAAATATGAGAAAAAGAAAATAATATCTTATAAGAAAGAAACAAGGGTTGGTTGATAACATAGAATACGATAATTCTCCAAATGAAGTAAATGACGAATGTAATGACATGTTAAATATGATAAGCATTTATCGATATTTATTTTCTTTTAATCAAGATGCTAAATTAGAAGCAATATTTTCTATGTTTAAAAAAGGAGTTATGCAGTGTGGTATAAAGAAAGACAAAAAGGCATGAGTTATTTTCAACCCCAAATCCGCCGCCAGACCGGAGCCTTCACCACAACATTATAAGGCAGTGATATACCAGCTTTCAGAGCGCTTTCGAGTACCGTTTCAACTGTTGCCAAGGTAAACGTCTGCCCCTCTAACGTGCCGGTGAAGGTCGAGCGGCGGGAGAACTATTTTTTCAACATGCTAGTTTCCCCTACACATCAACAACCCATTATCAAAAACACTGCCCATCACCACTTGGCCAGCCAACGGTGCCGCGACGCTGATTGCCGCCAACATCTGGCCATGGCTTTGGTGAATCACCTGAGCGCGTTCTGCTTCCCCATTTGGGGCAATCGCCAACTGCCAGACCAGAGATGGTGAACGCACTTGCGCATCCTTTTGGTACGCCGCCAGTTTCAGCAGTTGTGGGTGTGCGGCCACCAATAACCTGTCCCTTTTTCCATCAGGCATAATATTGTCTACCCCGCGCAAGCCGGTTACCCGACTCAGTAATATAGGTACCGTCCCACCTGGTTGCCATGCCCAACTGCTTAGGGCACCGCTTGTGGTTTCCGCCACATATAGCCGTTCCCGTTGTCGGTCATAATAAATACCGTTCGCAAAGTGCAACCCATCGAGCAATGTGTGCACCCCAGAATCATCGATCAGTAATACGCGCGCGAGTGGCAAACGCAGGTAATCTTCAATGCGGCCGAGCAGACCGGAATACGCGTGATCCCGTGTGAGCAACCAGTGGGTTTTATCAATAATACTGATATCATTGATATTTTTTCCAACACTGCGTGACAACGCAGGTTGATAAATCAGCCGCATTGCTGCACGTTCAAAACGGAAAACGTCAATACGGTCCCCTTGATGACGATGGTTCACCACGTAAATCTAGGTGTTTCCCTCCTGTTGCCATACGTCTATACCATGCGGGAAAAATTCCGCTGGATAATCGCCTGACAGCAGCAAAGGAGCCTGTCCCAGTTGTAAGTAATAGAGGGCACCTGACGCATTACCATGGCGGTTAAGACTGCTAATTAACACACCGCCATCTTGCAACGGCACGATATCTTCAGCTCCGTTGACACCCTCTATTTTTCTACACTGCTGCATGTGAATATCTTGAACGCTGTAGAAAACGCCCGCATCAAACAGCAGATTGATCGTATACGCCAATGCAGCAATAACCAGTACAATACCCATCAGCTTTTTCATCAGGCTTCCACTTCAGCAGGTGAATAAAATTGCTGATTCACTGCGTCCACGCCCTGCTCTGCCAAGACATTGATCACAGCCAGGTAATGTTCCAGCAGCTCAGCAGCTATATGCGCAGAGAAGTAACGCTCCTGATAGTCCAGCTCGATTGACAACCCTTCAGCCATTTCCACTACGTTCACCATTAGCGGGAACTCAACTGCACTGACGGGCAGCATTGACAGGCTAGCTTGCCACTGGCGCATTTCGGTCAGCGGTGCATGAGGTTCAATATTGAACGTGGCCAGCACAGGGAATTGCGCGCCTTCGCCATGGAAACAATGAGCTGGTAATGCTGGCGCATCATGCTGAGCCAACACAGCTTGATGTATCGCAGCAACAAATTCAGACAGTGACGAGCTGGCGGCGCTGTCAAAACAAAACGGCATCAAACTGACACATTGCCCCACAAGCCCTTCACTCCGTTCAAAATCCCGACCGGAATTCGGTACGGCGACAGGCAGCAAAGAGTGGCCAATAAACCTCTCTAAGGCCAGCACAAACAAGGCGCTCAACATCACAAAACGAGTTACCCGTAGCTTTGCGGCAGCTTTCCGTAACTGAGACGGTAATCCTGGGTAATCCACTCCCCCTTTTAAGCGCTTACCTTGATATGGTGCTACTTGCTGAATAACCAGTAACGCACGCGCAGGATTCAAACGCTGTGCTGGTAGTTTAGCCAAGCACTGGGCAATGAGGGCAGTATTTGCCGTCTTTTCCGCATGTATAAAGCGCAAATAGCTTGGTGCTGCTGCCAGTTCAGGCAACTGCCCTGCCATGATGGAATTATATATATGGAGTAGTTCGCGTAGCATCACCATAAATGACCAACCATCTGCAACTGTATGGTGCGCAGCCAAAGCCAGCGTTGAGCCGCCGACATGCCGTAACAGTAATACACGAGCCAATGGAGCAGTTAACAAGGTGAACGATTGAGCCGCAAACGCCGCCAATCGGGCATTATTTTCTGCCTGTTCACTGCATTCTTCGGTAAAATCTACGCCACTTACGCAAGATGCCATGACCTGCAACTCGCCGGTGCCGTTGAACTGCATACGCAGTGCTTCATGGCGTTCACTCAATAAAGTCCAGGCTTGGCGCATCATGGAACTATCGATCTGACGAGCCGTTTCGATGACGCAACCAATGTTACCCGCACGTAGCCCCAACTCCCCCTCAGCGGCCAGCAGTGTAAAACGCTGTTGGCGGTCAGTGGCAGGGTAAGACGTATTAGGTTGCAAACCATCCTCACCGAAGAAGCCATCGGCACGCATGGCATTGAGGCTTTCTTTAACCGCAGTGATAAACAGCTTAATATCCTGTGTGGTGTGCGCAGTGGACACAAAGCAGTTACGGCCTTCCCAAATAAAGATGCCGCGCAACATGAGATGATAGAACAAGATGTCGTAGTTACCGCTAAATTTGAAACGGAACAAACTGCCAGCGGAAACAATTTCGATCGGAGTTCCCGTCGTCGCAAACCAAGTGTTGAGCGTTTGCGCGAGGTCGTTCGTTTTCTGGTTGATATCGTCATAGAGTCCAGGGTGGTTCTTGATATATTCGAGTACCGCTTTGCTCGCAGCCATGGTCAGCGGGTGTTTGGAGAACGTCCCCGCAAAGAAAATCAGCTCGGCCTGTGGCCAAGACTCATCGCCATATTGCCAGAAGCCACCATCGATACTGTCCATAAAGCGTGCAGAGCCAGCAATAACACCAATTGGCATACCGCCACCGACAATTTTCCCATAGGTAGCAATATCTGCTTTCACGCCGTAATACGCCTGTGCACCACCGGCAGCCAAACGGAAACCGGTAATCACCTCGTCGAACATCAAGGCGATATCGTGTTCAGCCGTCAACTTACGCAGCGTATGCAAATATTCGCGCGGTTGATGGTTGGGATACCGGCTTTGCACCGGCTCAACGATGACCGCTGCTAATTGATCGGCGTATTTAGCAATCAGTACCAGGCTCTCTTCACTGCCATACTCAAGTACTAGCAGATCCTCTACCAGTGACGCGGGTGTACCGGCAGCAATAGGTATCGCGTGCTCTGGTGTCACCCCTCCCTGTTGGCGCCCCAAAATGCCGTCAAACACACCGTGATAAGAACCGCTAAACAGCGCCACTTTATTTTTGCCTGTCACAGCGCGCGCCAAGCGTACGGCGCTCATTACCGCTTCAGAACCAGAATTACAGAAAGCCACGCGCTGCTGACCCGTCAGCTCTGCGATCAGCGTTGCCACCTCACCAGCAAGGGAGCTCTGTGGCCCAATTTGCATACCTTGGGACAACTGCGCGGCAACGGCTTGCTGCACGCATTCCGGCGCATGCCCTAACAGGTTGGCACCAAATCCCATAGTGAAGTCAATGTATTCATTGCCATCCGCATCCCAGATACGGGCGCCTTGCGAACGCACTCCGACCAAAGTATAGAGCATTTCTTTTGTGGATAAACGGAAGCCCGCAGATGCTCGGTTATCGGCCAAGACGGCGCGGAATTGTTGGGCATTATGTTTCGAACTTGCCGTTTTCCTGACAAATTGCTCAGTCAGTTGCTGAATATGTCTGTCACGTTCGGCCCCCAGCGAAGCCTTTTGGGTTTCCTTTTTAAACCAACTGTTGTGCGCACCGGCTTTAGTCGGTGTTGCATTGGTCTGTGCCTTATCCGTAACCGTAGGTTTAGCCACCAGTGGCTGCGGGAGTGCCGCCACTGGTGCACTGGCCTCTACAGCGGGCAGGGCTGGAGCGGGTTGAACTATGCCGCCATTGAGTAAGCGAAGCTGTTGTGACATGATCTCTAACTGCCGTGCAATCAAGCCTTGCAGTGCTTCAGGAGCCGCAACCGATACCGCCCCTCCGAGTTCGCCCGCATGAACCGATGCAGGTACTACCGTGGGTTCTGCACATGGCATAACGGGTATAGCACCGCGATTTTCATTGACCAGAGCAACGGGTTCCGTCACCTGGGCATGCTCCACGACATAGTGGAGCACCGCATCCAACGTATTTAACTCTTCAAACAGTGAGCGCATAGGGATCGCGACCCCGTAACGATCTTTAATGGTATTGATTGCATCCAACAGAACCAACGAATCCGCGCCCATTTCCAGAAAAGGCAGATCGTCATCCAAATCCTCAGGCAGTGCCCCAAGATACCCGGCTATAATCGCTTTTATTTCGCTCCGTAATTGGTGGTGTTGTGACATAACGTCCTCATGTGAAGATGATGGCTGCATTAACTTTTCATCCGCCAACCAGTAGGTTTTTTTACAAAATTGGATGGCTGGCAGCGTCAACGCCTCACGGCCCATTGCGAGGTACAGCTTGTACCACTCGATGTCATGCCCGTGTTGCCACAATGAGCCAAGCAGCGTCAGCAGTGATTGATATTCATGTCGATGGTCAGCCGCGACCAATACGTGTTGCCCACGGTCTGTCACAACAACAAATTTGCCCAGCGAACTGTCTGCACTCAGATCCACAAACGTATATTTCTCTTCTTCAAACAGTGCCCAAATTCCTTGCAAAAAGTGAACCGGTTGCCGAATTTGCTGGGCCCAGTAGTCAGCCGTCGTATATTGGCGTACCTTGCCGTCAAGGTTGCTGTAGAAAGGCAGATTCCCTTTTTTAAAATCAACGTGTTGCGTTAGCCAGAGTTGATACTCTGACAAGATGGGGTCCATCAGGTGAGAATGGAATGCGTTGGCGGTTTTAATGCGCCGGGCATGACCGCCCAGCCCAGAAATGTCTTTCAGACAGGCTTCAATCGCCGCAGTACTCCCTGTAATGGTTGTCAGCGTCGGCGTATTAAACGCAGCAATGGCAACCTCTCCTGCCCATGGGGCAATGTAGCGACGAACCTCATCTTCACCGCTGAACACCGCGGCCATCGCGCCATGTTGGGTCAGACTGGCCATCAAGTGGGCGCGTTGGTGAACCATTGCCAGCCCGTGCTCCAACGATATTTGACCGGCAACAACCGCGGCGCAATATTCACCCAGGCTATGACCAATCACGGCCGCTGGGCGTAACCCGAGCTGCATCAAACTCTCTGCTATGGCATAGCTGTACACAAACAGGGACAACTGACAAGTTTTAGCACAGCGCTGCCAGCTGTCGTCTTGGGCATGTAGCGCCTGGCGGATATCGATTTGATAACGTTGTAAAACCGTATCAGCCAGTTGGTCAAAGCACTTGCGGTAATATGGCAGATGCTGATACAAGGCTGCCCCCATGCCAATTTGTTGCGTTCCCTGCCCAGGGAATAACCAGACCTGAGGCTGCGCTTTGCCCGCTTTGCTACCGCTGATTTGCATCAGGTTCTCGGCCAATTGCTGGCGGTTGGCCCCAAAGGCAAACCCACGGTAGAGTGGGTGGTCATAACGGGTATTGACCAGACGGCACCACGCCGAGACGTCAGCATCACGTTGCAACTGCAAGCTGCGGTATACACCGTCACGCTGGGCGTTAAAACCCTGTTCTTCATGCGAGGCCACCAGCAGTAACGTTAACGGTAACGCTTCCTCTTCACCTTTTGCCGCCTGCGGACAGTCACGCAGGATCACGTGACCATTGGTTCCCCCAAAGCCAAAACTACTAACGCCTGCATAGCGTTGGCCCTCAGCCGACTCCCATGTACAACTGCGGTTCCCCGCTACCGAAACTCGGCGGCTAATGGCGGCAATATGAGGATTGATTTGTTTGAAATTTAAATGAGGTACACGCTGTTGGTAGTGCAGCATCAAGGCCACTTTTACAACCCCAAGCACGCCCGCGGCTACTTCCAGATGACCAATGTTCGTCTTGATCGACCCCACCTGTACCGCTGCGGGTTGATGGCGTTGCGCGAACACCGCCTCCAGCGCTTGAAATTCAATCAGGTCGCCCAATGCCGTACCGGTACCGTGTGCTTCCACATAATCGATATGGTTGCTATTGATGCCCGCCTCGGCCTGCGCCCGTGCGATAACCGCCTGTTGTGATAGGCCATTCGGTGCAGTGATCCCATTGCTACGACCATCCTGATTGATGGCACTCGCTACCAGAGTGGCATAAACCCGGTCACCATCGGTCAGTGCTTGTGCCAGTGGTTTTAAAATGACGATGCCACATCCTTCACCGCGCACATATCCGTCGGCCCGTGCGTCGAAGGTTTTACACTGACCATCTGGTGCCAACATATGCGCCTGCGTAAAGACGGTCTGTAAATGCGGTGTCAGAGCCAAGTTCACGCCGCCAGCGATAGCCAGCGTACTACGCCCCGAACGCAGGCTTTGTATCGCCGCGTCAATCGCGACCAGAGAAGAGGAACAGGCCGTATCAATTGCGACACTTGGCCCTTTGAAATCATAAATATAGGAAATGCGGTTAGCCGCAATGCTGTGCGCATTACCCAACCCACTATAGGCAGAAACCCGATCGCCCGAGAGCAAAGCATAATCACTGGCGCTGATACCGATAAACACCCCGGTATCACTTCCCCGCAAGGCGGAAGCCTTTAACCCCGCATCAGTTAATGCCTGCTGCACGGTTTCTAACAACAAGCGATGTTGCGGATCAATATACTCAGCCTCACGCGGCGAAATCCCAAAATAGCCAGCGTCAAACTCACTTACGGTGTCAAAGAAACTGCCTTTACAATTAAAACCGCTTAACGCCGAACCCTCCCAACGGTGAGCGGGAATATCTCCGGTCGTACTTTGTCCTTGTTGTAGCAACGACCATAACGCCTGAACGCCGCTGTGCCCCGGCAATTCAACCCCGATTCCTATCACCGCGATAGCATCGTCAGTGATAACCACCGTAGCCGCGGCTTTTTGCTCCGCAGGCTGCAACAGTGCCATGGCCAGTTTATTGATGGTCGGATAATCGTAAATCAACGATGGAGAAAGCTCACGGCCCAGATGCTGTTCCAATTCACCTATCACACCAACGGCCTGCAACGAGTTCAGCCCAAATGTCGTGAACGCATCATCCCAATGCTGTTGGTTAACGGTCCTGTTAACCGCAGTACTGATAATACCTGCAATAAATGACGCTAGCGCTGGCACACTGTGAAACATACCACCATCTGTACAGGCCGGTTGTGGTTGAACCGCTCGGCTGCTCCATTGCACAACTAATGCATCCTGTTGGTACATTGCCTTGGCACGAGTTCGTTGCAGTTTGCCACTGGTCGTGCGTGGAATCGCCCGTCGACCAACCCATACCCACTCACCCAGTGTTATGCCATGCCGGTCTGCCACTGCTGCATTCAGGCGGTCGTTTAACGCTGCTGTATCAACAGACTCTTTGGCGCGTTCCGGGATTTCCAGCAAGGCAACGGCCTGCTCTGTCTGCGCAATGTCACTGGCAAAAACACAGACAGTGGCATCGGTCAGCAGAGCATCAGCGTTCCGGATCGTTTCCTCAATATCCGTTGGGTAATGATTCTGACCATTGACAATCAAGAGTTCTTTCACACGCCCAGTAACGTACAGCGATCCTCGCTGTTGGAACCCCAAATCACCACTGCGCAACCAGTGTGCCGATTCATTCTCGATCTGAGCATGGAAAGTAGCTTCTGTCGCAGCAGCATTATTCCAGTAACCGCTCGCAATGCTGGGCCCACGCAACCAGATTTCTCCCGTTTGTCCAGCCTCAAGCGTACGCAGGCTAACGGGGTTGACAATGCGCACCTCGGTATTTGGCAACGCCTGACCACAGCTGACAACACCAGGATCTTTTTCATCTTCATTGGTCACGACCATTCCCTGGCCTTTATCCATGCCGGTAACGATCAACGTGGTTTCCGCCATGCCATAGCAGGGTAAAAATGCCTTAGCGCGAAAGCCAGTATGGGCAAAATGCTCACCAAACTGGCGCAATGTAGCAGGACGAATAGGCTCAGCCCCGCAAAACGCCACATCCCAGAGGGAGAGATCTAAACCTTCAGCCTGTTGCTGGCTAATTTTACGCACGCAAAGATCGTACGCGAAATTGGGACCCCCCGATGTAGTCGCACGATATTCTGAGATCTGTTTTAACCAGTTAAGCGGGTTTTTCATCAGCATCATCGGTGACATCACCCGGCATGGAAACGCCCCATACACGGGCTGTAACAGTCCACCGATAAGCCCCATGTCGTGGAAATGCGGCAGCCATATCATGCCGCGGCTTTCACTGTGATGACCAAAATAGTGGTGAATAGCCTGTGAGTTTGCCCACAGATTGCCGTGGGTAACCATCACTCCCTTTGGCGTACCCGTGGAGCCTGAGGTGTATTGTAAAAATGCCAGATCGGTGTCAGTCATCTGCGCAGGATTAAATACCCCAGCAAAATGGCGTTCAAGACAATGAAGGCGATATCCCGCAGGCAGTGATATCGCTTCCAGTTTATCAAAAGTAAAAATAAGTGGAGGTGACGGTAAAGTCAGTTGTATTAACGTTTCGGTTCCTTTCCCGGTTGTTACAATAAATTCTGTTTTCGCATTGCGTAAAACGCCAATAAAACGCTCCCACGCATTTCCTGAGGATTTCGCTGGCATAGGGACCGGGACAGCAATCATCCCTGCATAAAGGCAGCCAAAAAACGCCCCAATAAAATCTTCACCGTCCGGATAAAGTAAAATAACCCTATCACCGCGCTGACCATATTGCTGAAGTGCACTCGCTAATGATGCTGCGCACTGGTGCAATTGCCCATAGCTTTGATTTTGTATCTCCCTAGAACTTCGTAAAAACTCAAATGCCGTCTTGTCGGTATGTTGAACAGCAAGTTCTGGCAATAGTTGGTTGAAGGAGTTAAACCCCCTGTTAAACAACTGGTGGGACGGCATAATGATTAGCTCTTTATTCTTTATATATGAAAAGTTAAATTAGCCTGAAATTATTTTGCAGCACGACCCGCCAGCAGATCGTTGCAGAAGTCATTCCATACTTTCAGCCACAGGTCTACTCGCTGTTCCATTTCATCAAAGCGATCTTCGGTAATCGCCTGACAGAATAAGATCCAAGCATCCTCAGAATGACCGTCTTCAATTGATTCACCGGTTTCGGTCTCTACGTGAATACTGTGATAACCGGTAGACACATCAATATCTGTCGCTACACCCACGCTTTTCGCCCAAGGAGTAGCAAAGTCGTGGAACACTGTTTCAGCAACGGCTAATAGTGCCACCAACTGAGGGTAGTCACCGTAGGCATTTTCAAATGTCGCGCGGCATGCCACTGAACTGGACATCGGAAACCAGGTTTTCACCTCATTCTCACTCATCCCCAATTGCTCGATGGTGTTGAAGAACTGCACATAGTGAGCCAGTTCTGGTTGCCCGTTATAGCCACTGTCAGAGCCTGTTCCTGGGTGGAAACCTAACTCATCTAACAGGTTAATTTGCAGCAAAAAACGAGCTGCCATTTTTGCCCGCGCACCCAAACGCCCTTCCAGCTGTTTTGCTGAGCTCAACGCTTCGATCACCGCATCGGTAAATACTTGGGCGAAGGCGTGATAAAACTCCAGATGGAATATCCTCATCTGGCTGATGTCGAACTCACCTCTATTCATCTTTAACAAAATTGGGTTTCTCATCAACGGGTGCGCTTCAATGCGATCGATTAATCGCTTTGCAAACTGATGATTACGCTGATATTGGTTATTTTCGACGGTTGCAACAATAGCATCCCTGCCGAGTTGACGCGCACTCAGTAATTTTTCCATGATTAAAATCTCAATATAAAGACTACGATTAATAGATTACAAGGCTGACACCCTGCCCACAGCCATTACAACTAATGCAAACATCCCACAGCTAAAAGGAATAACCTGAACATACTTGAACGGTAAATAAAAACACGAGGCAATCAATAATACAGGGATCCCGATAGAAAGAATCATCATGCAGATTGTTGCATAATACTTGTAAATATAAGGAACCTGTAAATCGTCAATGTTCATACCGTATAACATAGAAATCAACGGCAACATGATAAAAGCAATATGAGCTAGCCTGAGCATCCTACGATTTAAGTCTGTATAGCTCTCATGACCTTTAGGTGCACGGAATGGCCCTTTAAAAGCATACATTCCTATTAACCCACCCATCATAATCCCGACAACAATACCACCCCAACCAAAGGCAATCAGTATTTCTCTGAGATTAGCCACTGTATTTCTCCTGATTATTATTAATACATAAAGAAGATACTTATGATATAATAAGCACCTTTATAAAAATCCGTCTTGAAAAAATAATTATATAATCTTGGAGATATATAATTAGAAATCTGCAAATTGTTTTAGAATAATGAATCGGTTGTTCGAATCGTGGCATAGTAATACCGTTCATGTCAATCTTAACCTCATTTACATCGTGTTACCCAATAAAGATATACCCTATGGATTTCAAGATGCATCGCGACGGCAAGGGAGTGAATCCCCGGGAGCATAGATAACGATGTGACCGGGGTGAGCGAGTGCAGCCAACAAAGAGGCAGCTTGAAAGATAACGGGTATAGATGACGTTCAATTCCCCGCGTGACGTTGCCGAATCATAGGCTGCGACCTTTCTTTAATTTGTTGGTTGCGCTGCTGGTAATCGGCAACGACTTGATCTCCAGGCCGAAACCCCTGCGGCAATTGCCCCGCAGCCTGCGCTTCCATATGTGACGTGGCGTCAATTTTGCAATCCATTTCCCTTGCACGGTAATACGCACCTGCATCTGCCGCCATCGATAATTTGGCATGGCTGGCCATTGCATCAACATCAAAATAGTCTTGGGTGATTTTTCTGATTAACGAACCTTCCAACACCGCCTCTTTTATCTCTGCGGCGGCCTGCGCGGCCGACAAGGAGTATCTCAGTCAGGAGCTCGCTGACGATTTAGCCAAACCGGTATCGCTTTCATCACGAAAAAGCGCCGAAACATGAAAGCGTGTATGCAAGCTGAGTGGAATAAGATAATGTTATCAAAGCGTTTTATCATCGAAACAATTAATGGACAATTAAAAACCATTTCTCAAATAGAGCATTCGCGCCACCGAAGTATAAAAGGATTTATGTTGACCATTTTAGGCGGTTTGATTGCTTACTGCCTTAAATGGAAGAAACCATCACTGAAAGTTTTCTACTCAGAAGACGATTTTTCAGTGACGGTTTAAACAGAATTCGGGTTATTTACAATGGTACCAATAAAGATACGAAGGTAAAAATTCAATTTTTTTTTAAATTCTCCTAATAATCCATTTGAGCAATAGAATTAATCATTGAGTTAATTTATAAGATAAAAAATATAATCATCTGATAATTGCAAATTTATATTAGTTATATATAGCCAAGCAATGCAGCTTTAGCTATTGCCTGGAATTTATTCTTACAATCCAGTTTTTTAACGATATTCATTAGGTGAAAATCAACTGTACTTTTAGTGACACAAATGGTTGATGCAATTTCAATTGATGTCATCCCATCTGCGGTATACCTTAATACTTCTAATTCTCTATGTGAAAATGAGGTATTATCGATATAGAACGATTGTAAATACTTTGTGTGTGATGTTAAGTATCTTATTATCCTAATATATACTCCTAAAATTTCTCCACTACATTTATACATTGTCTCGTTATCAATAGGCCCATCTTTTCCCGCAACAGAAAATATTCCATAACTTCCTGAAAATGCAGGAAGACCAAAGGTGATCCCAGAACGAAATCCATATTTCTGATTCACATACCAAAGCTCTTGCCCATTAGATTTGGAAAAAAAATCCAAGTCCCATATTTTTGAAAAAGAAGGCGGCACAGGTCGAAAATTTAGAACTGGATCAATCATCCAATACTTTTTTTCTATGTAAACGGCTCTCCAAGATTCATGATAATTATTAAAGAAATACACGTCTCGGTTAGAGATAGGAAAGCGCGCTTTTAATAAAAGGGAGAACAAACTAAACCCCGAAATTTTGTTAATAAGCTCACAAATTTCAGCCACAAAATGTGCATCTACGTCTAATTTATGAAAATTATAGGGTAAGGTATATGGTCGATAAATATTCATTCAACGTCCTCTTAAAAATTAAGAATATTGATAGTGAACCCTAATATTTATTATAGTATCAAAATTTACACTTAATAAAGAAAATAATTATTTACTGTTATACAGAAGCAAGATTTGATAAGCCACAATGTATTTTTCGTAAACAAAAGAAATTATATCAATAAGATTGAAATTTTAATAATCAGGTAAAGTAATATATATAAAAATATATTATAGCCACATTAAGAATTTTAAACTGCTCTCAATAAAATATAAATGATTATTTAATATCTTAATATAAAATTTTTATGTTTTGTTTTTTGACAAAATAAATTAACTAAAATATTGAACTATATGAAGCAATACCTAATAAATATATGAGTAATTTTCCCATATAAACTATGCTTTATACCAGTAGCTGTTTCAACTTTAATAGTTAATTATATAAAAAGAAAGTTATTATAATAATAATGAGCAAGCAAAATAACCTTTCGATTCCCAATAAATAATTTAAATATGTAAGAGGTGTTATGATGAGTGAAGTCATTCAGGGTAAAGATGATATTGCTATAACCAAGAACTCTATTACAGCTGATGTAACCTTTGTTATTGATATTGATTCAATTATTGAATATCTTCGTACTAATAATCTTAAAAGTTCTCTGGACCCTAAAGATCCAACAATTATCCGTCAGCATGTATATATAGCTAATTATACTCCAGAGTTCGGATTGAAAGTGGCGAGTTCATCTGGTGCCCGTGTCACTGTTCCCATTAATGCAAATATTAGATGGAGGGCTACAACGGTATCTAATAATTTCGACTATACGATTATATTGTATAAATTCAAAAAGCTTAGTATAGGAGACGATGTCATCTCTGTCCCATCACAAATATGGTCACAGAACCCTATGGGCAAAAAAGTTCCAATGGTCCCTTCAGGTATTAATGCAAATGAGGATGAACCTAAGATAATTTTTGTTGAATCTCAAGATAGTTATTTCCAAGCAACAGCTCATAAACCAGGTGTAGAACAATATACATGGTTCTTTGCCGCTTATGACGGTAAAAAGCTCCTAGGTTATTATCGATATGATCCATATGTTGAAGTAACTAATAGCTAAGCATTTGTATATTGTCATTTTCTACTGGGAAATTACCAAAATAATTTTCCAGTATTTTTATTTTTCAATTTATTTAAATGTCTGTAACAAACACTAATTTATATTATAATATTATTTCCTTATAAATAAAATCTTATAACACCCAAGTAAACTCTATTCCTCTCCATAAATTCAGCAATCCTCCGACAATTATTCTGTCATCAATTCAGAGGATATTCTTTCTATTATCTATTTCTTTAGCTAAAATAACTTACAGGAACTATTACATCTGACATTATCGTCTATCAAGCTAAATAACAGTGAATTAAAATTTAGCTTATTATTACTTACTTAGATTAAGCTTTAATTTCTTTAAAAATCTTCCTAGCACAGCCTTATCTATTATTAAAAAAACACCACCCGTTACTTATTCCACTTAAGTTAATTCATTAATAAGCCGTAAAATAAGTGCTCTTATTAACTAATTATTATCCTAATAACCGACTAATTAAAATTTCTGATAGAAAATCGAGATATAAAAGAAACGTCATCCACTAATCAGAGCAAGATATAACCCGGAGTGTGCTTTAATAACGAATAAGTTAGCCAATACGCATGCAATTACCTATCAGGCTAAAACCCCATATTTATGTTTTATGGAATAAAATATCGTCCTTATCGGTGAATGTATGATAAAAAGAATATCTATTCTCATATTAGGTTGTATTTCCTTTCAGATAATCGCCTCACCAGCAGAGATAAATGATGATCTGCCAATGACTGAAGCGAGAAGAACTCTGCAAGATAGTTCTAGGGAAATTAACCAACTGATAGAACAACGCCGCTATCAGCAATTAAAGCAGCAGGCTAATACCGTTCCTGAGTCAACGCCTGCGTCGGTATTGCCGGAATCTAAGCAATGTCTGCCGTTAACCGGCGTTTACCTTAAAGGGATATCTCTGCTCTCAATTCGGGATTTAAGTACGCTCAGCGCTTTGTCCCCGGCGTGTATCAGCAGTCATGATATCAATCGGCTCAGCCACGAACTGACTCAGCTTTATATCAGTAAAGGCTATATCACCGCCCGTATTCAGTTTATTGCGCCTAATACCGATGGAGAGTTAGGGCTAAACGTTATCGAAGGGTTTATTGAAAAAATCGAAGGCGGTAATCGCTGGGTGAATAGTAGGATGCTATTTCCCGGTCTGGAAAAACAACCACTCAATATCACACAACTCGATCAGGGTTTAGATCAGGCTAACCGGCTACAGTCCAATAAAACCACCCTGGATATTTTACCGGGAGCGGTGAATGGCGGTTCGGTGATTAAACTGCATAATCAGCGCAGTAAGCCTTGGTTATTGAATATCAAAACTGATAATTATGGGCAAAAGAGTACTGGGAAATGGTTGGTCCGCACCAATGCCAGTTTTGACAGTCCATTTGGTTTATCCGATTTCATCAGTCTGAATGCCAGTAGTACGTTAGATAGCCCATCAAACCGATATAGCCGTGCTTATACTCTGCTTTATTCAGTGCCCTATGGCGCAGCAACATTCAGTGGGTTCGGTAGTTATTCCCAATATGCCAGCCATCCCCATTTACAAATGAGAACGATAAAGATTTATGGTGATACTCAGCAAATCGGCATGCGTTCCGATTTTGCCTTCTATCGTAATCAATCTCAGATTAATAGTGTCAGCGGGCAATTAACTTACAAGAATTACAATAATTACATCAACGATGCCAAGATTGGTGTCAGTAGCCAAACATTGAGTGTCTTTGAACTCGGTGTTAATCATTTACATATCATTCCAACCGGATTAATCACGCTCAATCTGAGTGTTGAACAGGGTTTGTCTTGGTTTGGAGCACAAACCGGAACCGCTTATCTCGATAAGCAGTTCACCAAAGGCAAGTTGATGGTCAATCTACATCAGCGTTTTATGCTGTTCAACTCGCCTTATCAGCTCAATAACCTGTTTTATGGGCAATACAACCGCCGCGGTCTGCCCGGCGTCGAATGGCTGAATATCACTGATCGGAATGCAGTCCGGGGGTTTAGCAAAAATACGCTCTCCGGGGATAACGGCTGGTATCTGCAAAATACGCTGTCTCGGACGTTTCCCCTCACCAACAGCACATTATCACTGCGTATCGGTATTGATATTGGCCGGGTTCAAGGATATCGCAGCCCACAAGGCTGGCAAAGCAGCGCCGGAATCAGTTCTGGCGCCACGCTGAGATACCAGAGCATGGTATTCGATCTAGAAACCAGTCGAGGAAAGTTACTTTCCAATCGCCAAGCATCTGATGAGCCCATTCAGGTGCTAGTCCGTTTTTCTTACACCTTTTGATGGTCTTTAAGCAGTACCTAACGTTGTACACACAATAATATAACTAAATAGATAGAGATTAATGTATGAAAAATAAAAAATTCAGGTTATCCCCTACCGGCAAGCTCGCCGCTTCTATGGCAATCATTCTTGTCTCTTGTTCTACCAGTTTTGCCAGTGAAATCGTTGGTGGCGGCGACCCAGCACACCATCCCGATATTTTCGCTGCCGAAGGTAAAGCAACGGTTGTGAATATCGTGACGCCCTCCTCTTCCGGGTTATCACATAACCAATATCTGGATTACAACGTCGGTCAGATGGGCGTCGTTCTAAATAATGGGCTAGAGGAAGGTCAATCACAATTGGCGGGGCAGCTTACCGCTAACCCTAATTTAAATGGTCAAGCCGCTAGTCTGATTCTGAATGAAGTTATCAGCAGGAACCCTTCCCTATTATTAGGTCAACAGGAAGTGTTTGGTATAGCAGCAGATTATGTACTGGCAAACCCGAACGGCATCACCTGTAATGGATGTGGTTTTATCAATACTAACCGTGCTTCTCTGGTTGTGGGTAATCCATTGGTAGAACAAGGTAATTTGCAAGGTTTCAGTACGTTTAACAATCAGAATAGCCTGAAAATTAAATCGGATGGTTTAATCGCCAATGCGATCCTTGATCTTATCGCCCCGAAAATTGATAACCGGGGGCCAGTCACCGCTCAAAAAGAGATTAATGCAATCAGTGGTGAAAATAAAACCTCAGCCACAGGAGAAGTCATTGATTCTCAGCAAGCGTTAACCGGTGTGCTGGACAGCTATTATCTGGGGAGTATGCAAGCCGGGCGTATCCGTCTACTCAATACCGCAAAAGGCAGTGGAGTTAATTTACAAGGTACTCTTACTGCCAGTAATGAGATTATTGTTGATTCCCACGGCAATCTCAATTTAGAAGCAGCACATCTACGAGGTGGGAATGTTGATCTCTTGGGTAATGATATTGAGGTAAAAGGTAAAGTCAGCGAATCATCATATAGCCGTGATGGTAGCAATAATTACCAAAGCTATTTCAGCGGTTCTTATACCAATGATAGTAAAAGCAGTCAGTCACTCACTCGTACTAAGCTTGAAGGCAAAAATATTTCATTAGTCGCCAATAGTAATAACCGGATTACAGCCACGGATATCGTAGGTGATGATGTGAATCTGAGTGGTGCTAATCTCACTTTAGATGGGCAACAATTAAAGCAATCCACTAAAAATATTAATAACCAACAGGGTTATTCCTGGCACCATGAGGTCACTCAGGAAAGTGAAAAACTGCATCAGGCAGGAAACAATATCCAAACCAAAGGAAATGCGAGCTTAAATGCGACGAAAGGTGACGTTAAGATCCTTGGCAGCAAAATAGATGCTAAAGGTGAGCTAGCGGTTACAGCGAAAAAAGGTATTCAAATTGCCGGTCTGACTGAGACAGAAAAAAGCTCGGAAACAGGTCACAAAAAAAATCACACGGCTAAATTGCAGACCGGAAGTTGGGAAGAGAGTAAACAGACCGAGCGTTTGATTGCCAGTGAATTACAAGCAGGAACTAATCTTAATATTAAGGCAGGAACTCAAGCTGAAATTCTTGGGGCGAAAGTCCATGCAGGTCAAAATCTGACATTAGAAGCCGGTAAACAACTGCAAATCGATGTTCAGAAAACGGCTGATAACCGGGCTGTACGTGATGATAAAAAATACTGGGGAGGTGTCGGCGGCGGCGGGAATAAAGACAACAGTGAGTTGAAAGAAACCAACCATGCATCTGAATTGACAGCCAATGGGCGTTTATTGCTGTCAGGCTATGAGGGTATCGCCATTACCGGCAGCAAAGTGAAGGCGGTCCAAGGGGCTTTTGTAAATGCTAATAGTGGCGAATTAACCATCGATAATGCGGTCAGTCATATCAATCACAAAGTTGATGAGCGAACAGGCACTGTACTCAACATCACTAGCGGTTCAAAAAGAACCAATAGCCAGCAACAGAAATCTCACGGCAGCGAGTTGGTTTCTGAAGCAGATCTCAAATTACTCAGTGATGAAGATATCAAGATTATTGGCAGCCAGGTGCAAAGTACCGGCGCACTTAGCCTGAACACATCCGGTAATATCAAGGTGCTCTCTTATGGCGAACAGAAACAGGTTGATAGACAAAGCACCTATCTAGAGCCGCAAGTCCACTTCCAACCAAAGGGGGATAAACAGTATCGTGCCGGAATAGGTATTGAGCATACCAGTAACAGTCAAAAAAATCAGACGATAACACAGCAAGCTTCCACGTTGAGTGGAGATAGCATGACTATCGATGCTGATAAAGATGTCACCCTGCGTGGTTCCAATCTGGTGACGACTACAGGTGATACTAAGATCACCGGCGCGAATGTTCATCTGTTAGCTGCGGATAATAAAAAATCCGAAGAGAAATCTCAGAGTAAAACGTACGTTGGGGGTTACCTTACCGGAGGAGTTGATAAATTTGGTTCTGGTATTCATGGTAACTATGAAGGTAACAATAACAATCATACCAGCACGACTGCCGTTGTTTCTGGTTCTCAAATCGCAGGTAATTTGAACATTAAAACCAACGGCGAATTGGTTCAGGAAGGGGCGAACCATAAAGTCAATGGCACTTATACTGCTGAGGCAGGTAAGGTAAGCAATCTGGCCGTATCGAATACGGAATCAAATACCAATCGCAAACTACAGGCTGGCACAGATATTGGCGTCAATGTCGATTATAGCGCTGTTACTCGACCAATTGAGAAAGTGGTTAAAGAACCCGCTAAGTCTGCGCTGGATAGCACTTTAACCAAAAAAGGCACACCTAATTTCGGCGCGGATATTGCCGCCAACGGCAGTAGCATCCAGACCACAGATAAAAAGTCCGAAGCAGTTGTGACCTCTGTTCAGGCCAGCAATATTGTTATCAGAACCAATGGCGAACTGTATGATCAGGGTACTCAATATCGTGCTGATAAAGGTAACGTTACACTGACTGCCGGTAGCCATAACAGTAAAGCAGCACAGAATCACCACGAAAGCAGCCACAGTGAAACCCGCGGCAATGCTGACCTACGTGTTTATACCACCACCGGTGAAGATATCTCCGGTAATGGTAAAGGCAAAGGCGGCACACAAAGCAGCCATACCGCGACAACCGAAGCAGTAACCAGCCGGATTACCGCCGCGGATGACATTAATATCCGTGTCGAAAGGGACGCTGAATATCAAGGCACATCTCTGAATACTGGCGCTGGCAAAGCCAATATAGATGCTAAAGGTGATATCCGTTTTGATAATGCCACCAATAGCACGACGAAAACAGCAACCGGTTATAACGGAGAAGCATCTGCTAAAGGGGGAAACTCGCCAGAGGGCAAGAATGTTCATATCGGTCTTGGCGGCGGTTACAACACAGATAGCAAAAATAGTACCACAGCTCAGGTAAGTGAAATTGGCGGTAAGCGAGGTGTCAACCTGAGTGCGGGCAATAACTTGACGTTGCAAGGTGTTCAAGTGACCGGTAAGCAAATCGACTTGAACGCTAAACAAGGTAATGTTGAACTGGTATCTGCTCAGGACCGCGTTAACAACGATAGCTGGGAATTTAACCTGAAAGGCAATGGGGGGAATACAAGCTCGATCAAGAAAGCGGAAGATGACAGTACAACCACCACCACAAAACAGAGCCTTGGCGGGGAAGTCAAAGTAGGGATTGATCGCCTGCAAGCAACAACCCAACGTAATAGCCATATTAAAGGTGAAAATGTCGTGATCAACAGCGGCGGTGATACGACAGTTGCCGGAACACGAATAGAGGCGGATCAGGTAAAAGGCAGTATTGGTGGTGATCTACGAGTTGAAAGCCGTAAGGATACTGAACATGGGTTAAATGCCGGTGTTGATGTTGGAATGAATTACACCAAAGAATCCAAAGTAAAAAGTGACGATATCCCTAAAGACGAGTCAACTAAGGATGATTCGTCTAAAGACGATGTGTCGAAAGATGAGGTATTGAAAGATGATCCATCTAAAAACCCAACCGAAGAGCCACAACCGAAAGGATGGCAGGACAGATTAACCTCTGCATTTAATAGTCTTAATAATATTAAAGGGATTAATGGGGTTACAGGTAAACTCAAAGGTAATGTTGATATTAAAGATCGGGAAAATGTCGGCGAACAATCGGCTATTTCCGGTAATCAAGGGGTTAATTTAGATGTAAAAGGAAATACCCATCTGATTGGCGGGCAGATTGGTAGCGAGAAAGGCAATGTCATTCTTAATACCCAAAGTGTGGAACAACAATCTGTTACTAGTTATGACAATAGTAAAGGCGGTAACGTTGCATTACCTGATTCTGTGAGCGGAATTGTTAAGGCAGTTCAGGAAGGTGTATTGTCCGGTAAAATACCTTTGGTGAAAACTTATAGTAATGAAACCGAAAGTAGTACGATTAATGGCGAAATAATCAATCGTAAATCTGATTAATTTTTTCTTTTATAAAAGATCCTTCAAATGAGGGATCTTTTTATTTTCATTCATATCGAATATCTTAATAATTTTCATTGACCATATTAATGGTTTTTTATAATGTTAAAAAATCAACAAATGACTTGGGAATATAATGATGTTTAGAATTTACAAGCAAACTTTAGAACATAAGAACTACTATAAATGCCTATTCCAATAGGCGTAATTGTTGCAGGCAGTTTGAACACGGACAGCGCGGAAAAACCGGAGCGTACACGTAGTACGTGAGGATTTTGAGCACTGCCCAGGTTCAAAATGGCAAATAAAATAGCCTTATTGGGATAGGCAGTCAGTCACAGATTAGAATAAAAGGAGCATTTAGGAAAGAAATTATTTGTTCAAATATATTCATTGCATATATTATTTTATGACCGTATTTAATCTCAATAATCCATTATTTAGATATGTGGATTACGTTATGATAATAATTCTAGTTACTACGTTAATAAGCATATCTGTTAATATTAGCAGAGCATTTAATATATTGATAAGCGAATATAAACCAGAGGATATTAATTACTCTAACGAAAAGATAAAAACCTCACACAAAATATTAATTTCAATTATCTTAATAGCTATTTCAATGTTAATGTGGATATCAATCTCATATTTACCCAGCATTATTATATATAATTTTTCGTTAAAAGTGTTTTTATTTATGATTATCAGCATATCAATATACCTAATCATGAAAATGTTTAATCAGAGAGTACTCACTACGCATGAATAAGGAATAATGACCAAATTAATTATTTGTTGTAAAATAAAAACATAATAATTTCTTATTCAGAAAGAATTATTCCACCCAATATGGATATCAACTCAATACAAGTGCGCCTTATACTTTGAATTGTCAAATAATAAGCCGCCACAATGAAAGCGGCTTTTAAATAAATCCAGCATCAATATTTTTTTATTTCCTTTGAAATTTGATAAATATTTTCTATACCGATAGAACATTCATCATCTGAAGCTAAAGTCGTTGTTATGAAACTGAGTTTATCCCTAGATTTATTGGTAAATATTATATGATACATTTTCCTATAAATCGGCTGAAATAAGTATCATCAAACCCACGTTTATCATTTAATAATTTGTCTCTTTCATCTTTGGCTATTTCACGCTGTAGAATAATAGCCTCTTCAATTTTATTTAATTTCTCAGAAAGAATTAATGAAAGATTAAGTTTTATCCGTGACTATCGTCCGGAAAATCTCTCCTCGTTAGGCTGATGGCATATCACTGTGACAAGTGCCCCAGATTTGACAACGGAATCATCTCGTAGAAGTATGGCATGATGAGATGGCTCATATTCATACAAGGTAACTATTTGAGGCTATACATGCCAAAGCGTGCAAAAAAACAGGAAACAACCCAACATCAGCAGGAAAGGTTATCCAGAACACCTTTGGAGAAAGGCATTCACCACGGTAAAAAAGCGATTTCTCTGACGGTCAGAGTAGGAAATTATATCCGCAATATTCCTATTATCGCCCACTTTATCCGTGCAACGCTGCGTTTTAATGATCGGATGGGTAATCAGTTTGGCGCCGCAATAACGTATTTTTCCTTTTTATCACTTATTCCAATCCTGATGCTCTCTTTCGCCATTGCCGGTTTTATTCTGGCCTCTAATCCCGATTTGCTGGCAAAACTGATTAATGGTATCGCCAACAGTATTAGTGATCCGACTCTTGCCAATACACTGAAAAATAGTGTCGATACGGCAATTAAACAACGTACTACCGTGGGATTGACCGGTTTGGCAATTGCGCTGTATTCCGGTGTGAATTGGGTCAGTAATTTACGTCAGGCCATTCTTGCCCAATTCCACCCTGTCTGGATGCGAAATCAGGAAGATAACGAGAAGATCTATTTTAAATATCTTCGTGATGCTATTTCTCTAATTGGGCTATTATTAGCACTGGTAATCACGCTATCACTGACCTCTATCGCAGGCTCCGCCCAAGCAACCATTGTTAAGATGTTAGGATTAGATGGCATTGAATGGCTGCGTCCATCCTGGTTCCTGATTGGATTGGCCATTTCTATTTCAGCCAATTATCTGCTTTTCCTATGGCTATTCTGGGTATTGCCTCGCCACCAGCCAGAACGTAAAGCATTATTGAGAGGGACATTAATGGCAGCAATAGGCTTTGAAGTGATCAAATATATTATGACCATGACGTTACCACGTCTCGCCAATTCCCCTTCTGGCGCCGCATTTGGCTCTGTTATCGGCCTGATGACATTTTTTTATCTTTTTGCCCGCCTAACGCTGTTCTGCGCTGCCTGGATAGCCACTGCGGATAATAATTATAAAAATACCGAATAAATGTGCCCTGGCAGAGCGATCTGCTAATAATAACCCAATGAATAAGGAGCTATTTATGCCGTTTGTTAATATCAGAATTACCCGTGAAGGTGCTACAGCAGAACAAAAGAAACAATTAATTGAAGGTGCTACTCAGTTACTGGTCGATGTATTGGGAAAAAATCCGGCGACAACTTTTGTCATTATTGATGAAGTCGATACTGATAATTGGGGAATCGGCGGTAAGAATGTGACTGAAATTAGAGCTGAAGCTAAAAAGTAGTCTCCAATGATGAAGGGCGGTATTACCCGCCCTTTTACCTCTTTAAGACGCTTTTGCATCAGGCTTAGATATCGGTGGTTGTGCCGGAATGTCAACTTTATCCTTATGTGGCGTCAGCGACATAATCTGATTAAAGCTGTTTCTTAACTGGTCGACATCCATCTCCGCTTCCCCTTTCGGTTGAATCAGAATAAATGCAACCTCTTGCGAAAGGATCTGCTTCAACTCACGATTAAGCATTTCAGGAGTCAATGAAGCTAAAAATGCTTGTCTCAAACGCTGATATTGTTCAGGAGCGATATCCACCACATTGCTCTGTTGGGACAAAAGGCGCTGATTAATCAGAATATCCGTGCTGGTATGAGCATACATGGCAAACAACTGGCTGAGTTGTGCTTGTTTTTGCGCATATAGCTCATCAAACTGCCCCTTCGGCAATCCTTTATCGCGTAGTGTGACCAATTCAGCCGCCAGATACTCCATTGCGGGTTTTAAATTACCAGCTGCCGTGTTGAGATTCAGGGCACAACTCGCACGATGATACTGGACTTTACAATCCAGCCCCAATTTCAACGCCTTATCATTTTTTCTTTCCAACCCAAGTTGCAGATAGCGATAAATTGCCTCGCGGGCAATATCACTAATCCAATAGTGATTAAGCACATGTGAATCATTAATCGGCTGCCAATTGAGATCCCAAATCAAGGATAAAGTATCTTCTTTCTTTTTATCGCTGATAATCCCTATGGTCTCCGGTTTCATCGGCGATAACGCTGCAATGGTGGCCGGAGTATGACGTTTACCTTTCAATGATGAAAACGCTTGGCTGATATTCTCCGGCAAAGTACGGCTATCCACATGGCCCGCAACGTATAACGTCATCATGTCAGGGGTATACCATTGCCGGTAAAACTGCTTAAGCTTCTCCAAATCAATAGGCTGAGGCGCGTTTTGCGCCGGATCATGCCCTAACAGCGTTGAACCTTTCAAACGTCTACGCCACACAGGATCTTGTATATCTGGAGGATAGGTTGCAACGGATGTATCAGCCATTTTCATGGCATGTTGTAGAGTCTCAGGTGTAAATACCGCTTTGCCCGCTGCATCAGCCAACCAGTTCAATGCATCTTTTAGTAGTTCAGACCGATTATGTGGCAAGCTCAAGCTATAGAGTGTGAAATCATATGAAACAATAGCTGGAGGCAGCGGGTATTTTGGATCAATAGCACTGTCCCATAACTGCTCTAATTTGGTAGAAGATAAGCTTTTGCTACTAAAGAGCACGACTTTCGGAATCAACCAGGTATAACCCGTTTGTTGGGTTTTCTCCGCCAGTGACCCTGTTTTCACGACCAGGCGCAACTGTATTCTGTCGTTAGGACGTTGTGGCGTCTGCAAAATTTGCCAGTTAAAACCGTTTTCCAATTTACCTTGTTTCCAGGCAGGGTCAGGCTGCAAGGCTTCTGCCTGCGTCTGGCCCGCAACTGCCAGCATTATCCCACCAATAAAATAACGAATTTTCGTACCCTGCATGTGAACCCCTATAAATGTCTATCCTTGGTTTTAGCCTTCGAAGGTTTAACCATTGATGACAGAATATGTTCCCTTCGACCAATAATAACGGTAGAAAAAGCAAAAACCTGAATTTTAGCAGGCGAAATCCTGTCAGGATTATAACTGAGGATTAGACCTCAAACCGCCATGAATGGTTTCATGATGACGGAGGTTTATGCTTATTAAATTGACGATTATATCCCCTGATCAGCATACCCAGTTCATCATCCTGATGGTATTTAGGGCAAGCCATTGGCTCTGATGGTTGATCGTTATTAAGATCCCGCGCAATGTCTCGTAATGGGCGCACAACAATCCGGTTGATACACCAGCTTATCGACACCGTAAGGATAAGGGCCAGTAATAAATAAGTTGTCAGCATCAGCGCCAACGTATTAATGACAAAACGATATACTCGGTTGGAATCCACTTGCAAAATCAGATGCCCTAGCGGTTTAGCATCTGTCGATACTGAACCATAAACATGAAGAGGAATACTCACTTCCACAGGGATCCCAAAAACACGTTTAGCCAGTTCGGGGATCGAGCGATGGGTAGCAAAGCTCAATCGTATCACCCGGATATCCTCCGGTAACACCACATCCGCACGTCCTAAAATACCTACAGTGCGCAGCCCTATCAGCAACTCTTTTGCTTTACTGAGATCGGAATTAAGTAGTGCTTCCGTTAAAGGTGCCTGTACCTGAGCTGCCGCATTATTAAGCTGGCTGACATAATCATCTTTACGTTGCTGTATAAAATGACACAATTGGATCGTAATAAAAATAGCAATGGTCACCAGCGTGACGCCGGTCACTGCGGCCATCTGTTTAATGGTTAACGAACGTTTGACGCGCAATTTCATTTTTACTTAAACCAATGCCTGTGGATATCGCAGTTATAACACGTGATCAATGGAATTGAGTATACTTGATTTTATCGCTAGCGATCCTGTTTCACTTATCCAAGTCGTTATTTCTCTGAAATAATTGCCTTTGGTGGCTATCAGAAATATAAGTAAATATTTAAATGGTGATAATGGCTAACCCATTATCACCAAAGATGTTTTATTGAATAATTGCCAACCAATTATTCCACCGCAACATTTTCATCCTGATCAACCGCAAAACAGGCAATCAGTTGATCACTATATTGATTCAATTTTGGCTGAAACTGAGTACAAATGCTAAGTGCCCGGCGACAACGAGCGGCAAATGCACAACCGGGCGGTGGATTCATTGGGCTTGGTAATTCGCCGGTCAATTTTATCCGTTCACGGCGTAATTCAGGATTCAGCCTTGGCGTTGCTGATAATAATGCCTGTGTATAGGGGTGACGTGGATGACTGAAAATCATCTCCTTACGGCCTTTTTCCACACAACGACCGAGGTACATCACCATCACTTCATCAGCGATATGTTCAACCACAGACAAGTCATGGGAAATAAAGACATAAGAGAGTCCCAACTCTTGTTGTAAGTCCATCATCAGGTTCAACACCTGCGCCCGCACCGAGACATCCAACGCAGAAACCGGTTCATCCGCAATCACCACATCCGGGTCCAACATTAGGCCACGAGCAATCGCAATCCGTTGGCGTTGACCACCGGAGAACATGTGCGGATAACGGCTGTAGTGTTCGGTTTTTAGCCCCACTTTTTCCATCATCTGCAACACTTTCTCTTTACGTTCCTGTGCGTTCAACTTGGTATTGATCCGCAGAGGTTCTTCCAGGATCTGCCCAACTTTCTTACGCGGATTAAGTGAACCATAAGGATTCTGAAACACAATCTGGATTTTCTGACGACGTAGCTTTTCAGAATCTTTATTGGGTACCAGCAGATCTTGCCCCTGATAATAAAGCTCCCCGTCGGTTGGCTTTTCAATCATCGTCAGCAATCGCCCCAGCGTGGATTTACCACACCCCGATTCACCAACAACTGCCAGCGTTTTTCCCTTTTCCAATTCGAAAGAGACCCCATCCAACGCTTTTACCGTTCTAGCAGGTGAAAAGAGCCCCCCTTTAATCGGATAATATTTTTTCAGATCTGTCGCTTTTAATAACGGCACAGTGGATACTTGCTGCGCCGGATAAAGGTACTCACTCATACTGTCGGCCTCCCCGCATCATCCAACGGTATATGGCATTTCACCTGACGTTCTCCCACCGTTCTTAATTCCGGTTCCACCTGACGACAATGGTCATTTGCATATGGACAACGTGGATTCAGTAAACACCCGATAGGCCGGTCATATTTCCCCGGCACAACACCCGGTAAAGAAGCAAGACGGGATTTATCCGTAGCAAATTCAGGTAATGCCCGGAGCAACGCCTGAGTATACGGATGACGTGGTGCCCGGAAGATTTCCGATGCCTTGGCGGATTCCACCACCTGCCCGGCATACATCACGATAATATGATGAGCGGCTTCTGCAACCAATGCCAGGTCATGGGTGATTAATATTAGCGCCATATTTTCCCGTTGTTGCAACTCCAACAACAGTTCAATAACCTGCGCCTGAATGGTGACATCTAAAGCGGTTGTCGGTTCATCAGCAATCAGTAATTTTGGCCGGCAAGCAATCGCCATTGCGATCATGACCCGTTGGCTCATACCACCCGATAATTGGTGCGGATACACATCCAGACGCGATGCAGGATCCGGGATACCGACCAAAGTCAATAGATCAATCGCCCGCTGGCGGCGAGTACGACGATTGCCGCCTTGATGCACTTTCAGCGCTTCCATAATCTGAAACCCAACGGTATAACAGGGATTCAAACTGGTCATCGGATCTTGGAAGATCATTGCCACTTCCGCACCAACCAGTTGGCGACGTTCTTGTTCGGAAATTTTGGTCAGATCACGCTGGTTAAATTCCAGCTTGTCAGCCATCACTCTACCCGGATAATCAATCAATCCCATTACAGCCAATGAACTGACCGATTTACCTGAACCAGATTCTCCAACAATCCCGACAACCTGCCCTTGCTCCACCCGGTAACTGATGCGATCAACAGCGCGGAATGGTGCCTCTTCGTCTCCGAAGTGAACCGATAATTTTTCTACATTTAACAGTGCCATTTCGCCACCTCACTACTGCTTGAGTTTAGGATCAAGTGCATCACGCAAACCGTCGCCCATCAGGTTAAACGCCAACACTGTCAGCAGAATCGCCACCCCCGGGAACGTCACTACCCACCAGGCACTTTGTGCAAACTGCAATACATCAGACAGCATTGTTCCCCATTCCGGCGTGGGTGGCTGCGCCCCCATCCCCAGAAAACCCAAAGCAGCCATATCAAGAATGGCATTAGAAAAACCCAGAGAAGCCTGCACAATCAGCGGCGCCAGACAGTTAGGCAGAATATTGATAAACATCTGGCGCATGGAACCCGCTCCCGCCACCTGTGAAGCCGTCACATAGTCACGGTTAACTTCTACCAACACCGCAGCACGAGTTAAACGGATGTAATGTGGCAGAGACACAAAGGTCAACGCCAGTGAAGCATTGACAATGGATGGCCCAAATATCGCCACCAGCACCAAAGCCAGCAACAGGCTTGGCAATGCCAGCATAATATCAACGATACGCATGATGATGATATCCACCACACCACCGAAATAACCCGCCAGCACTCCCAGAACAACCCCCATCAACAGGGATAGCACCACCACCAGACAACCTACCAGCAATGAAAGCCGAGCGCCGTACATCAGACGTGAAAGTAAATCACGCCCAACATCATCAGTACCCAGAATAAACTGCCAACTTCCCCCTTCCTGCCATGCCGGCGGCGTCAGCAGAGAATCGCGGAACTGTTCAGCCGCACCGTGTGGGGCAAGCACCCCCGCCAACAGAGCAACCAACAACATCAGCACAATATAAACCAGACCGACAACAGCCCCTTTATTGCGCTTAAAGTAATACCAGAACTCCTGCATCGGCGTCATAATCTTCGGCGCACTGTTTGCAGGCTCAATCACTTGAGACATAATGTGCTCCCTATTTCTTATGTCGGATACGCGGGTTAACGATGCCATATAACAAGTCAACTATCAGGTTAACCAAGATGATCATGATCGCCACCAGTAATACGCCTCCCTGAACCACCGGATAATCCCGGCGTTGAAGGGCATCGATCAGCCAGCGTCCAAGCCCCGGCCAAGAGAAAATAGTTTCAGTCAGGATCGCCCCCGCCAGCATAATGCCCACCTGCAAGCCGATAACGGTTACAACCGGCAGCAATGCATTGCGAAGCGCATGGACCACAATCACACGAATACGACTCAAACCTTTAGCGCGTGCAGTACGGATATAATCTTCACCTAGTACTTCCAACATAGAAGATCGGGTCATACGGACAATCACCGCCAGTGGAATCGTCCCCAAGACAACGGCAGGCAAAATGATATGCATCACCGCATCTTTAAAATCACCGGTTTCACCCCAGAATAGTGTGTCGATTAGCATAAAACCTGTTAGTGGATAACTGTCATCAAGGAAAACACTGTCGCTTATCCGACCAGATACTGGTGTCAGATCCAACTGAACAGAAACCAGCATGATCAACATGATCCCCCACCAGAAGATCGGCATAGAGTATCCGGTTAGAGAAAGGCCTACCGAAGTATGATCAAAAACAGAACCCCGCTTTACTGCCGCCAGGACACCAACGGGAATACCGACAGCAATAGCGAACAACATAGCGCATATCCCCAGTTCAAGAGTTGCCTTGAAACGGGGAACAAACTCTTCCCACACAGAGATACGACTTTTCATGGAGATACCAAGATCACCATGTAACACATTACTTACATAATGAAAGTATTGCTGCCAAAGTGGTTTATCCAACCCCATTTCGGCCATTAGCTGGGCATAGCGCTCAGCCGATATTCCACGTTCCCCGGCCATAATGGTCACCGGATCGCCGGGGATCATATGGACAAAAGCAAAAGTCAGTAAAGTAATGCCAATAAACGTTGGGATTACCAACCCCAGACGTCGGAGTATGAACTGCAACATATCCCGAACTCTCTTTTTTAAATGCCGGTTACAGCTCTCAGGCCGTTTGGCTTGATAAGGGGGAGGACTTTCCCCCTTTGGCTCACAATTTAATAAACGCCTTAAGTAAGAACAGGATTATTCGAGAGACACGTTGCTGAAAATATGTCTGCCTAGAGGATCAACGACATAACCTTTAACTTCTTTACGAGTGGGTTCATACACCGTGGAATGAGCCACAATCAGGGCCGGAACCTGTTCGTGCATCACAACTTGAGCCTGTTTATAAAGCTCAACACGTTTAGCATGCTCAGCAACGATTCGGGCTGGCTGAATAACATCTTCAAACGGTTTGTAACACCATTTAGAGTAGTTGGAACCTAGTTCTTTGGCTGCGCAGCTAAACAAAGTTGCGAAGAAGTTATCTGGATCACCATTGTCTCCCGTCCAACCCATCATCACAATTTGATGCTCGCCATCTTTAGCTCGCTTCAAATATTCGCCCCATTCATAGCTGACAATTTTGGCCTTAACACCAATTTTTGCCCAGTCAGCCTGGACCATTTCAGCCATACGACGGGCATTCGGGTTGTATGCACGCTGTACGGGCATTGCCCACAGATCAATGGTGAAACCACTTCCCATCCCTGCTTCTTTTAGGAGCTGTTTCGCTTTTTCTGGATCGTACTGGTAATCTTTAAGATCATTGTAGTAACCCCACATGGTTGGTGGGATCAGATTTTTAGCTTTCTGACCCGCGCCCTGATAAACCGCTTCAACGATAGCGTCTTTATTGACTGCCATCGTCAACGCCTGACGAACTTTAACGTTATCCAATGGCTTTTTAGTGACGTTGAAAGCGACATAACCGACATTCAGACCAGGCTGTTCCAGCAAAACGATATCTTTATCCTGTTTCATGCGGGCAATATCTGCTGGATTTGGATATGGCATGATCTGACATTCGTTTTTCTGTAATTTTGCATAACGAACGGATGCATCAGGAGTAATAGAGAAAACTAGCCGGTCAATTTTGGCTTTATCTCCCCAGTATTGTTTGAAGGCTTTATACAGAATGCGAGAATCTTTCTGATATTGCACCAACTGGAACGGGCCTGTACCAATTGGATTCAGATCGACTTTCTCTGGCGTACCGGCTTTCATCATCTTATCTGCATATTCTGCTGACATAATAGAGGCGAAATCCATACCTAAATCAGCCAGGAATGGTGCTTCCGGGCGGCTCAGTTCAATCCGCACAGTATAATCATCTACTTTTTCAACCTTATTGATTATCTCACTCATACCCATGCCAATGAAATATTCATAGCTGCCGCCTGACACCTTGTGGTATGGATGGCTTGTATCTTTTTGCCGCATGAAAGTGTAGATCACATCATCAGCATTAAAATCACGGGTGGGTTTGAACTCTTTATTTTCATGCCATTTAACGCCTTTACGCAGATGAAAAGTGTAAACTTTACCGTCATCGCTAATATCCCATTTTTCAGCCAAGCTCGGGATAATTTCAGTTGTACCTGTTTTGAACTCAACCAAACGGTTATACAGTGGTCTGGAGCTGGCATCATAAGTTGTGCCAGCAGTGAACAATTGAGGATTAAAGCCTTCCGGTGAGCCTTCGGAACAATAAACCAATGTTTTTGCCTGAACGCTGGCGGTTACTGCCAATGCAACTAAGCTGACCCCTAGCTTCAATAACTTCGCCCCTTTAGAGAAAGTTGTCATTTTCTTGCACTCCATTTGTGGTGGTGTTGTGTACAGTCAGAATCTGCACTTTCTGTCAGAAACTGCGCTGTTTAGGTTTTGTTTATTATTTTCAGCTTATCAATTAAACAACTGTTGTCTCTTGCGTCAATAAGATCTCAACAGATGTCACAAACAACAGGAAAACACAAAGGAAACTAATAATTAACATAGTTAGCACAAAAACATGACAACTCGCACGTTTTATAGACAAAAAGACCATAAAAAGCTCATGGATGCAGGATTAATCACTATTAACCTGTGCGCAAAAATTGTGGTTGTTTGATTAATTAGTAAACGATTATTTCACTAGAAAAGATGATAACTGGCATAAAATGCTGTGTGCCGAATAAAATCGGCACCTGAAAAGTTAATCAAATAAGTATAACATTAATAATATAAATACATACAAAAACCTGTTACTAGTTTATCTACGTTTACATCACTTCTGGTTTCATTAATTACTCCAATTTCATCACATAAAAAACAACTTCATAGAAAGAAGGTAATTTTCTTAATTCCGCTATAAAATTATTATCGGTGAATAAACCAAGACGGTGATTAATTAGACATACATTATAGACGTGCTTAATGAGTTTATAAGCCTCTCTCTTTATAACTTTGTAAAAATTCCCCAGTTCAATAATAGACATAACAGTATCACTAATTTTCCCTAAATCTGTTGTTAACTTAGTTATTATCGGTCGTAATATTCCATCTATTTATACCTCATTATACCCTTTTGTCTTTTCTTATCTTACTTAAACCAAGAATAGTTAACAAAGAAACTATAACCGAGGCTGCAATCAAACTTTCAATAGAAAACGCTATGCGTGAATCAAGATATTGAAAAAGAATCGTAAATACAGGTATTAATAGAAATAACAAAGAGACATGAAGAGGGGTAATGGCATTAATTGCCTTCAGTACGAGATAGATTGGAAGTAAGTGCCCGACAGCAACAAGAATCAACATCGGAAGAATCATATCAATATTCAAACTAAGAGAAACATCGGATAGTGAAATATAACAAAATGAAAGTATCACCATTAAGATACTTCTAACAGACAATATCTCATATGTTTGCCATTTTTCCTTGAATAATTTCTTAGAAAAAATAGTGTATAATACCGTTCCTACAGCACCAATTATCACACTAACAATGCCAATAATCCTATCCTGAGTTGAGGTTGATGATAATCCACTATTTCCTAAAAATGTATTCACTAGCATCACACCTACCCCAATGAGAACTAACCAAGATATGACGACTTCTAATTTTTCTGTTTTTGCCTCGTCTTTATCGATAAAAGATGAAAGGAGGATTGTTATCGCAGGGCCACAAGCCACTGAAGCAACACCCACTATTGCAGGCTCAAGAAAACGTAGCGAAATGATTAATCCCCCCCAATTTAATAGAATTGAGATATTAACAATTAACACCAATAAGGTGTTCTTGCGGACCTTCACAATTAATTGATCAATCCCTTTGAAAATACTTATCATCATAAATAATAAAGTAGATGATATAAAGCAATAAAAGATAACAATAGCTGAATTTATCGATTGCGTTAAATACGCAACAAACACATCAAATGCTGCACTGATGAGGCAAAAAATAACCCCATATATTACGCCATTATATGAAGACATATATCACCTATTATTTTATTATTCCAAAAATTAAATTTCCGATATTGAACTGATTTTATTATTGCAAATTTATCTTTAATCTCCGCACTTCCTGTACTTAACGTATTATCAATAATAGAGACGCAATCACCCAACTTAATGCCATTGAGATCCATTTTTCCTTCAAAATGTTCAGAACTGATCTGTACAACAGTATTATTCATCTCATTCAAACAATAGGGATACCATCCAGCCATTGCTAATAGTATTCCTGTAAAGAGAGAGATAGCTGTTGCCAGTGACATTCACACTTCGAAAATACTCGACTACCGTTTATTCTAAACTTATTAATTTCGAGTAAAAGCGTGTTACCTATATCACTTAATTTCACAGTTATATTCCATTCAATGTTTATAGAAGATAATATTCATACACCATTCTTATCTTTTTTCAAACAAGTCATTCAATGAATGAGATATATTTCTCAGATGGATGAATTAAATGTCATTGATAGTAATTAAATGTTATTTTTTACTATGATATTATTAGTCGAATCCACCTTTTTTTAATTATTTGTTTTTTAAGTATTTAATTTATCTACCAAAGCCTATAAGTTTACGGACGAAAAATAGTTACACGCTCCTGACATTATTCTAGCCATATAAACAGAATATTTGTTAATATACTCAAATAAATTCGCCACGTGACTAATATGGCGAAGCATATTGACGTAAAGTTAAAAATACAGTATTAGGTGTTGTTATCTGAACAGCCTTCTTATTAGAAATCTCCAAGGATGACGATGCATTTTTATATCCGATTTTCTTCTCACTTTTTCAACAGTAGCCAGAATTGGTCAAGACTCATTTAGCATCAATTCGTTTATCGGCTCGAAATGTAGTTTATCTAACTCTGATTTTCGATAATCTTTGACATTTTTACGAGATTAAATTATATCAAATTTATGTATAAATATTTTAATGGAGATGTAATAAATCTATATAAAAATTAAACAATTTATACCAAGATTATGTGCGATTACATTAAAAAATGGAAAGTCAATGGAAATGTTATCTACTGAAAAAAAATACTTAAAAAAAACGAACAATCAAATATTACCAGTCCATTCAACATTGCTGCACGAGAATTCACCATCATTTACTGTCCAAGGTGAAACCTCTCGTTGTGACAAAATTATTCAAAAAGGTGATCACGCGCTAATAGGGATAAGCCCCTTTAACTCCCGTTTTTCAAAGGACTATGTAGTGGACCTTATTCAGTGGTCAAGTCATTATTTCCGACAAGTTGACATATTGTTACCTTGTGAACGTGAAGCTTCACGCCTTTTAGTCGCTGGTGGAGCTGAGAATGCTAAGGCTATCAAGAAAACACAGCGCGAAATTAGACGTCATTTATGTAACCTTGATTATGCTATTTCCACAGCAATGTTAAAAAGTAAGCAAATCAGAGTTATTCAATTTTGTGACTTTGCACTAAACCATGACTACCAATCTCTTAAAACACAAGTTGAAAACGCGTTTAATGAATCAGAATCTTTTAAAAAAATCTGCCTTAATATGGCCTTTCAAGCCATAAAAGGGAGACTAAAAGGTACCGGACAATACTTTGGTCCAATTGACCTAAAATTAGTATATAAAGCGTTACCATATATTTTCGCTGAAATTCCCTTTTACCTCGATACCCCTCGATTACTTGGGGTAAAGTATTCTACGTTACTTTATCACCGTCCTTGGCCAATCGGAAAAGGGTTGTTTAACTGTAGTTATCCTATACAAGTAGGAGATAGACAAAGTTACGGAATCGTCACTCAACCATAAAATACAAATAATCTGATGAAATAGTAATTGTATTTAAAGTTAATAAGCTCTTAGTACCAAATATCTTTAGAAAGGAAGCAAAATAATGGCTAAATTAAGTTCTTTTAGTATTCACGATCCCAAGTTCATAAAAAATCCTTATGATTTTTACGACATTTTGCATAAGCAAGATTTAGTTTATTTTGAACAATCCCAAAACAGCTATTTTATTGGCAAATATGAGGATGTTGACGCTATTTTAAAATCCTCAATTTTCAATACTAAGCCATTAACTGCACTTGCCGAACCGGTTATGGGGGATCGCGTTCTTGCTCAAATGGAAGGTGAAGAGCATGCGTGTAAACGCAAACTCATAATGCAAGGACTTTCAAGAGATTATTTTAATCGCTACTACGAACCCATGATTCGAAAGATTACTGAAGATCTCTTACAACCTTATATGGAAAAAGGAAATATAGATATTGTTAATGACTTTGGCCGCGATTATGCCGTATTAGTAACATTAGGTATTCTCGGACTGCCAAGTGATAACTATCGTGATATAGCTGAATGGCACAAGGGTATCGCTAGTTTTATTACCCAGTTTGACCAAACAGAACCAGAAAAAATGCACAGTCTTGAATGTAGTCAGAAATTAATTCGCTTACTAAAGCCTATAATAGATCAGAGACGGTGTAATCCCAGTGAGGACATTATATCTATATTTTGTCAAGATACAGCGATGTCCATGAGTGAAATTACAGCACTGTGTTTAAACATTCTATTAGCTGCTATAGAACCTGCTGACAAGATATTAGCAATGATGCTTAATCACTTAATATCTAATCCAAGTATGCTTGATACAGTGCTCAAAGATCGCAGTCTGGTTCGAGATGCATTTGAAGAAACTTTACGTCTGACATCACCGGTACAGCTAATTCCAAGAGAAACGGGTGAAGACGTCACTATTTCTGGTATCGATATACCTAAAGGCGCTGTAATATTTTGTATGATTGGCGCAGCTAATCGCGATCCATCGGTTTTTCACAAACCAAATGAATTTGATCTATATCGAAGAAAAAATACAACTTCTCAACAGAAAGCAAATCGAAAAAGACATTTAGCTTTTGGTGCAGGTACTCATGCCTGTGCTGCGGCTGCATTTTCACTCAATCAGTTGGAAGTTTCATCCAATATTATTTTGGATCGCCTGCACAATTTACGTTTTGCTAGTAATGATCATTATCAAGAAACAGGAGTGTATACACGAGGACCTTCTAAACTCCCTTTGAGTTTTGATCCAATAGCATCGTCTGCTGTCAAGGAATAGTCGCCCTTATCTGAAAATCACTATGGAAGCGATGGAATAGGAACATAAAGTTCATATTGTGGTGTAACGACGCCTATCAGCGGCATAATAGTGAATATGTGGAACTTCTGGAAAAACATCAGGCTTGTGTGAAATCGCTCAGAAGATCCATCTGGAATACTGTTAAGGGATGCCGGAAGTGAGTATCCCTTGAAACAATCAGGAGATACCTACATTTTATTATCGAAAAGAGGTGACTCATGAAGTCAATAATAAAGTAAATTAAACGGGCTACCTGATACATTGACACCTTGATGATCAAGGTATACGATGCCGTTATGAACAAGCCAAAGAAAACACTTAACACTGTTGGACGAACGACAGTGGACTACACTGATAGAATGTATTGGAATGGCATCATTAAGATGAGTTTATCCAAATTTTTCATTCTCAGTGTTCTACAACAACGGCCTATGCACGGTTACGAAATTGCCCGTGAGGTTGAACGTTCTACCCAAGGGTGTTGTTCACCTACCGAAGGTACAATTTATCCGGTGCTGCGTGAATTTGAGCAGGGAGAGTATGTAACGGTACACAATGAAACCGTTGCAGGTCGTGGACGTAAAGTATACACATTAACAGATAAAGGGCGGACAGCTTTTACTGTCGCTGTAGAAGCTTGGATGGAAGTCGCCGCACATATCAATCGTCAGCCATGACGATTTTTTTTGACTTAATACATTGTACATCTATGCATTGATCAGAAATATGAGGAATCTATTGTAAATCTGGCGCCAAATTACCGAAACGTAATATCAGCCTATTAATGATTTAATTTGGAGGAAATAAATATGAACGAACAATCGATTAAACAGCGAATCGAAGACATACAACACTATTATGGCAAAACCCTGTCTAGTAGAGAGGATCTTGCTATAAATGTATGCACTGTGGACAACACCACTTCAGACAGAATCAAAGAAATTCTTAAGCTTATTCATCCTGATGTACAGAAGCGTTTTTATGGTTGTGGTACGCCTTTTCCTCCCTTGCTAGAAGGAACGACAGTATTAGACTTGGGATGTGGGAGTGGGCGTGATTGTTTTATTCTGTCTCACCTTGTAGGTACCGAGGGTAAAGTTATTGGTATTGACGCAACAGCAGAACAAATCGAATTTGCCCAGCGTTTTGTGGATTACCATCGTCAAATCTTTGACTATTCATCCACCAATGTGCATTTTCAGCAAGGCTATATCGAGTCACTAGAACAACTTAATTTACCACCTGAAAGTATAGACGTTATCGTTTCAAACTGTGTCATCAATCTATCTGTATCTAAAGCAAGTGTGTTGGCTGGTATGGCCCGTTTACTCAAATCGGGTGGTGAAATCTATTTTTCTGACATTTTTTTAGATAGAAGACTGGACCAATCACTGAAAAATGACCAACAAATTGTTTGTGAGTGTATCGGTGACGCATTGTACTTTGAAGATTTCATACGGCTAGCAAGAACAGCCGGTTTTAATGATGTTCGTGTCATTAATAGCAGTTTGAAATCCATAAACAATAAGGAGATTGAGGAAAAACTAGGCGGTGCAAAACTGTATTCAATGACGCTGAGGCTGTTCAAATTAGATTTAGAAGACCGTTGTGAGGATTATGGTCAAGTTGCCATTTACAAAGGCAATTTACCAGATGCACCGGATCAGTTTGTGCTTGATCGAGAACATATTTTTGAGACAGGCAGAGCAGTCCCTGTATGCCGCAATACCGCCGATATGATCACCAAAAGCCGTTACCATACACTTTTTGATTTAATGGGTGACGGGAAGAAACATTATGGTCTTTTCAACGGTGGAAGGCCGCAGCATTTTGATGCTGATGGCAAAGTTATGCACCAAGTGGCTGTGGTTGTTAGAGTAAATGCTTCCAAATAGCAAAAAGCCTTGCAGCAAGGACTGTAAGGCTTCTCTATTTCTTTAAGTCTGCGGCTTATTTGACAGCCCCAAACTCTAAATTGGTCGGCGAGAGAGGATTCGAACCTCCGACCCACTGGTCCCAAACCAGTTGCGCTACCAAGCTGCGCTACTCGCCGAAAACGAGGCGAATCTTACTGCGCTCGCTACAGGCCGTCAATACCTTTTTGATAATCATAGGTTAGTTGCTGATAAAAACAACTGAACCTCAGTTATGTCGCACTTTCTCACAGATTTCACATCACGCTTAAATTGACTTGAATATCTTGGCTGACGCATCAGATACCAAGCTGATCGAATAAATCGTCAGCATCCTTTGCTTGATGAATGTCTTCACCACGATCACTCTTAGCCAAAGTTTCGGCAGTCAATTTATTAGAGGTATTAAGTTCCGGCTATCGCATTTCACAACAGCCGGAATTGACTATTTCAGGTCATTATTGCAGTAACGAAATATCCGCAACTCTCAGGAACAGGTCCCGCAATTCACTTAACAAAGTTAAGCGATTCACACGCACCTGCTGGTCTTCATCCATTACCATTACATTGTCGAAGAAAGCATCGACAACTTCACGCAGAGAAGCCAATTCAATCAGTGCTTCCTGATAGCGCCCTTCGGCAAACAAAGGCGTCAGCTTACCCTGTAAAACTATCAGATGCGTTGCCAGTTTCACCTCTTCTGGCGCTTTCAACGCAGAAACATCTACTTTCTCGTTCAATGTCTCTTCAGACTTAGCCAGAATGTTAGAAACGCGCTTATTCGCCGCGGCCAACGCTGCGGCTTCATCCAATGTACGGAAATGAGTGACCGCTTTAACACGGGCATCGAAATCAGCGGGTTGCGTTGGACGACGCGCCAATACAGCCTGAATGGTATCAATGCTGTAACCCTGCTCCTGATACCATGCACGGAAACGGCCAAGCATAAACTCAACCACGTCATCAGTGACTTTGGCATTCGTCAGCTTATCGCCGTACAAACGAACCGCTTCTTCTGTCAGTGTCTGCAAATCCAACGGCAGTTTTTTCTCAACGATAATACGCAAAGCCCCCAGCGCAGCACGACGCAGTGCAAACGGATCTTTATCGCCTTTCGGATGCTGACCAATGCCAAAAATACCCGCCAGAGTATCCATTTTGTCTGCAAGGGCTAATGCACAGGAAACACCCGTAGAAGGCAGCTCATCACCGGCAAAACGCGGCTGATACTGCTCATTCAGCGCCAGAGCGATATCTTCCGCTTCACCGTCATGACGAGCGTAATGCATTCCCATCACACCCTGAGTATCAGTGAACTCGAACACCATATTGGTCATCAGGTCACATTTGGACAACAGACCCGCACGGGTGGCGTAATTAACATCAGCCCCAATCTTCTCTGCAACCCAACCAGCCAAAGCCTGAATACGATCCGTCTTATCGCGCAAAGTACCAAGCTGTTTCTGGAACAGAACGGTTTCCAAACGTGGCAAGTTGTCTTCCAAACGCTGTTTACGATCCGTCTTAAAAAAGAATTCCGCATCAGCCAGACGAGGACGAACCACTTTTTCGTTACCAGAAATGATTTGTTGTGGATCAGAAGATTCAATGTTGGCAACAAAGATAAAGTTCGCCATCAACTTGCCCGCATTGTCGTAAACCGGGAAGTATTTCTGGTCACCTTTCATGGTGTAAACCAATGCTTCGGCTGGTACTTCGAGGAATTTCTCTTCAAATTTCGCCGTCAGCACAACCGGCCATTCAACCAATGAAGCGACTTCTTCCAACAAGCTGTCACTGATATCCGCAATGCCACCCAGTTTAACCGCCGCTTGTTCCACATCCTGTTTAATGAGCGCCTTACGGGTTTCATAATCCGCGATCACTTTACCGCGTTGCTGCAAAATTGCCGGATACTGTTCCGCATTGTCAATCGTGAATTCAGGCTCACCCATAAAACGATGACCACGAATGACACGCGCGGATTTGATACCCAGAATGTCACCTTCAATCAGTTCATCACCAAACAACATGGTAACGGTATGCACCGGGCGAACAAACTGAGTCTCTTTATCGCTCCAACGCATTAATTTAGGTATCGGCAACTTACTCAGCGCGTGATTGACCATACCCGACAATAGCTCTGTTGCACGGCGGCCTTTTACCAGCGCGCGATACAGTAACCATTCGCCTTTATCTGTCACCAAACGTTCAGCCTGAGAAGCCGCAATACCACAGCCACGAGCCCAACCTTCAGCCGCTTTTGTCGGTTTACCCTCCGCATCAAATGCCTGAGCAATCGCCGGGCCACGTTTTTCTACTTCACGGTCAGCCTGCGCTTCATCCAGATTGGCGATTTTCAGTGCCAGACGACGCGGCGTTGCAAACCAGCTCACTTCACCATACGCTAAATTCGCGTTATCCAACTCCACCGCAAAATTAGCAGCAAATGCTTCAGCCAGTGAACGAAGAGCCTTCGGCGGCAACTCTTCTGTGCCGATTTCCACCAGGAAAGTCTGTTGAGTCATGACAGCCTCTTAGTTCTGATTCTTTTTACACATAGGGAAGCCCAGTGCCTCGCGGGAGGCATAATAAGCTTCAGCAACAGCTTTGGTCAGGGTGCGGATACGCAGGATATAGCGCTGACGTTCAGTCACCGAGATAGCTTTACGGGCATCCAATAAGTTGAATGTATGACCCGCTTTGAGAATACGTTCATAAGCTGGCAATGGTAGCGGCGTTTCCAGCGCCAGCAGCTCCTGAGCTTCTTTTTCATATTGCTCGAAGCAGCTAAACAGGAAATCAACATCCGCATACTCAAAGTTATAAGTAGATTGTTCTACTTCATTCTGATGATAAATATCACCATAAGTGGTTTTACCCAACGGACCATCGGACCAAACTAGGTCGTAAACACTGTCCACGCCCTGGATATACATCGCCAGACGCTCAAGACCGTAAGTAATCTCGCCGGTTACTGGCTTACACTCAAGGCCGCCTACCTGTTGGAAGTAAGTAAACTGAGTCACTTCCATCCCGTTAAGCCACACTTCCCAGCCCAATCCCCAAGCACCTAACGTTGGGTTTTCCCAGTTATCTTCAACAAAACGGATATCGTGAACTGTCGGGTCCAACCCCAATTCTTTCAGCGAACCCAGATATAATTCCTGAATATTGTCTGGTGACGGCTTAATAATGACCTGAAACTGATAGTAATGTTGTAAGCGATTCGGGTTTTCACCATAACGGCCATCTGTCGGACGACGGGAAGGTTGCACATAAGCCGCCGCAATTGGCTCTGGGCCAAGTGCACGCAGGCAAGTGATTGGATGAGAAGTGCCCGCGCCGACTTCCATGTCCAGTGGTTGGACAATGGTGCAGCCCTGGCGCGCCCAATAATCCTGTAAGGTCAGGATCAGCCCCTGAAAGGTCTTGGTATCAAACTTTTGCATGTTGGATCCGCACGCGATACATATGAATTTGAAAGGAAGTCGGTCAGTATACCCTTTGACCTTAAGATATACAGCCCTGAATTCGCTCTCAATTCCGCCCTGAAATAAAAAAATCTTAATCTGGCTATTTTGCTTGTATATATATACAGTTAAAGTACAGTCAATTATTAACCATCAACATCGGGAATAATCATCATGGAACTAACACGCTGTAATTGGGTGACCTCTGATCCTGAATATCTGGCTTACCATGACAATGAATGGGGAAAACCACAAGAAAATAGCCAAAAGCTGTTTGAAATGATTTGTCTGGAAGGCCAGCAATCCGGGCTATCATGGCTGACTATCCTGAAAAAACGTGAGGGCTATCGCCAATGTTTTCATCAGTTTGATCCGGTAAAAATTGCCGTCATGGATGAAAATGATGTGGCACGGCTGATGCTTGATCCTGCTATTGTCCGCAATCGCGCCAAAATTAACGCTATTATCAACAATGCGCGGGCATATCTTAAAATGCAACAACAGGGTGAAGAATTCAGCATCTTTATCTGGCGTTTTGTTGATAACAAACCGATTATTAATCAGTGGAAAACCATCACAGAGGTGCCGGTAAAAACAGATCTTTCAGATGAGTTATCACAAGCACTGAAAAAAAGGGGGTTCAAATTTATCGGCAGTACCACTTGCTATGCATTTATGCAGGCAACAGGCTTGGTCAATGACCATATAACTGACTGTTTATGTAGAAAATAAATTCAGTGAATTACAATAGCCCCAAGATTAACACCAATAATAAAACTGGATATTAACCAAACATTTAGCTCTTTATTTTAAATGTTAAATTAAATGCCATATTAAATAATTAATAGTCATAATTTTCCAGATTGCACCTCGATAATGCGAAGGGTATGGTGTTATTTCTTCTAATTTAAATAACACACCGACAACGAACACGGCTATGATTTTTTCTCAATTCGGTAACAAGTTTACACAAGACGCAGGTATAACCCGCCTGATGAATGACCTTAATCAAGGGTTGCGGACACCTGGTGCAATTATGCTGGGCGGTGGTAATCCTGCACATATCCCGGAAATGGATGACTATTTTCAGCAATTACTGACTGAAATGGTCGCAAGCGGCCAACTCACGGAAACACTATGCAACTATGATGGCCCTCAGGGTAAAGATACGCTAATTCGAGCATTGGCAGAGATGCTACGCGAAAAACTTGGCTGGGAAATTGGTACACAAAATATTGCCCTGACCAATGGCAGCCAGAGCGCATTTTTCTATCTGTTTAACCTGCTGGCCGGGCGCAGTGAAGATGGCTCTACCCGTAAGGTACTATTTCCACTGGCACCGGAATATATTGGTTATTCTGACTCAGGGCTGGATGAAGGCTTATTTGTTGCCAATAAACCCAATATTGAATTATTGCCAGAAGGCCAATTCAAATACCGTGTTGATTTTGACCATCTCAATATTACCGAAGATATTGGCCTGATCTGTGTTTCTCGCCCAACCAACCCAACGGGTAACGTCATCACTGACGAAGAATTGCAACGGCTGGATTATCTGGCTCAACAACACCAGATTCCATTACTCATTGATAATGCTTATGGCGTGCCATTCCCAGGTATTATTTTTAGCGAAGCTACACCATTGTGGAACCCTAATACTATTCTGTGCATGAGTCTATCCAAATTAGGGCTGCCCGGTTCACGCTGCGGAATCATTATCGCTAACGATAAAATCATCAATGCCGTCAGTAATATGAATGGTATCATCAGCCTTGCGCCGGGCGGTGTCGGCCCCGCAATGGCATTGGAAATGATCCGTCGCAATGACCTGCTTCGTTTGTCACAGAACATTATCCGCCCGTTCTATCAACAACGGGTTCAGGACGTGATTCAGATTATCCGTCGTTATCTGCCGGTAGAACTTTGCCTTATCCATAAACCAGAAGGCGCCATTTTTTTGTGGCTGTGGTTTAAAAATCTGCCGATAACCACAGAAACACTTTATCAAAGACTGAAAAAACGTGGTGTGTTAATGGTTCCAGGTCACTATTTCTTCCCCGGACTGGAACAAGACTGGCCGCATGCTCATGAATGCATGCGTATGAATTATGTTCCTGATCCGGAAAATATTGCAAAAGGGATTGCGATTCTGGCAGAAGAAATTGAGCAGGCACATCAGCAAGCAGCCTGAAATCAATGTAATCAAATCAATAATGTAATTAAATCAATATAGTAAAAAAGCTCCTGCCCGGAAATGCAGGAGCAAAATGATAACGAGGACTTTACATAATTATTTTCAGAATTTGTAGAATGCTTTGTGCATAAAGAAGAGAAAGAAACACTCCTTGTTTGCCCACTCTCCTTAAGCAGCCTCTATTCAATCAGAAATTTCTAAATCCAATGCCTCGAATAGGCGTGTTTTTGTGCGTTTACTGATGGCTAATGCAAGAGTACATTACGCATTAATGAGACTTTCAGCCGATATGCCAAACTGCTTATTCAGTTTCCAAATTATTTATGTCTTTTACTATAAAGCCCAAAAAAGCACCGCCAATAATTGTGGCGACATAATCCTCAAAAACATTGCCAGCGGATAAACCGTCGCATAAGAAAGCGCCGCAGCCCCATTAGTACTGTGAATAGCATTAGCAAAAGCCAACGCGGGGGGATCAGTCATTGACCCGGCAAGTACCCCACATAAGCTAAGATAATTCATTTTAGCGACTATACGGGCCAGAATACCGACTGTGAGTAACGGAATAATCGTAATTAAAACGCCATAACCTACCCAAATCAGACCATCCCCATATATAAGAGTGTTAATAAAATCACCACCAGATTTCAGCCCAACAACAGCAAGAAACATCACAATACCCAATTCACGCAATGCAAGATTAGCACTGGGAGGCATGAACCAATATAGCTTACCAATGGTCCCTATTCGCCCCAAAATCAAAGCGATCACCAATGGTCCACCTGCTAGTCCAAGGCGCAAAGCAACGGGGAAACCCGGAATAAACAACGGAATTGATCCCAGTAATACCCCAAGACCAATCCCGATAAATACAGGCAACATCTGTACTTGCTGGAGTTTATGTTTTGCATTGCCTAACAGAGAAGCTACCGCTTCAATAGATTCAGGGCGACCAACAATATTTAAAATATCACCAAACTGTAAGCTAGCATTATTACTGGCAACCAATTCAACTCCCGCACGGTTTAATCGGGTAACAACCACATCATATTTTTGCTTAAGATTCAGTTCACGTATCCGTTTACTCAACACTGCGTCATTAGTCACAACCACTTTGGCAGATTGCAACGTATTACTTGATGTAGACAGAGAAATATCCACTTCCTCACCCAACACCAATCTAACTTTATCCAAATCTTCCCGATGACCCACCAAATATAGGAGATCCCCACTCTGAATCACTGTGGTGTATGAAGGCACCATAAGCAAATCGTCACGTTTCAAGCGAGAACAAACCACATTATCACGGTTAAGTAGGGGAATATCCTGCATACATAACCCATTCAAGTTTGGGTTACGAACTGCAATATTCATGGTTTGCAAAATTTCGCGACTACAACCATTTTGGCTATCAAATTCTTTAGCTTCACGTTCAATATTCACTTTGAAAAATAGCCGTACCAACCACATCACCAGTAAAATACCGCAAATCCCCATTGGGTACGCCATTGCGTATCCCATGCCCATTTGGCTGACAAGGGCAGAATCTGAACCAAGATCCGTCAGAATTTGTTGACCGGCGCCGAGAGAGGGAGTATTCGTCACCGCACCAGAGAAAATACCCAGAATAATTGGCAAAGGAACATGAAACAGTTTATGAATAATCGCCGTTACCAACCCACCGATAATCACAATGAATACCGCCAGGCCATTCAGTTTCAGTCCCGATCGTCGTAATGAAGAGAAAAAACCCGGCCCTACTTGGATACCAATAGTGTAAACAAACAGAATCAAACCGAATTCCTGAATAAAATGCAGCATATCGCTGCTCAATGTCAGTTCATAAGTTTGAGCAAAATGACCGACGATAATGCCACCAAACAGCACACCACCAATACCTAATCCAACTTCATATATTTTCCAGTTTCCAATCCACAATCCAAATGCAGCAGCTAATGCCAACATACTCACTGTAAGAGCAATATCACTCATAACCCGTTTCCTTTACCAAAAGTTAAAAAACCGGGAGATTAGTTCTGTTTACTCTCTGATTCTGTCAGAAATTAAATAGCCGTTATGTGGTTAATCACACAAATTATAAGGATTTATCACCCCCCAAAGGAGCACAACACTCATTAGAACGTTATTATTAACAGACAAAAGCCAAATCGTTTTAGCCTTAAAATTATTTAAGTTATATACCCTATGGATTTCAAGATGCATCGCGACGGCAAAGGAGCGAATCCCCGGGAGCATAGCGAACGATGTGACCGGGGTGAGTGCAGCCAACAAAGAGGCAACTTGAAAGATAACGGGTATAAGCTATTCAAATCATTATGATGACTTACATTATTTTTTATTAATTAAAAAACAGAAAAAAATCCTGTTACATAAAAAATTCACGACTTTTTGATATCAGTGCTATGGTCAATGTTGCATGACGTGATTATAGTGATTGATGTCAAAGCTCTTCATTAAGAGATTTGGGAAAATAAAAATCACCCAACAAACTTATGCAAGAGCAAACTATTTCAGCGGCTTAGCCATACGAGATCGATAGAACCGATGAAGAGTAATAAATTAATTCTATTTTGCGTCACATTAGGATGGTTGTTAATCAGCGGGTGTACCAGCATCATGACACATTCAGGGCCTAGCCGCGGTTATTATCCCGGAGCTAAAGCTAACATTGAAATGTTAAAAGACAAAGATACGGGTTGGGTAATGAAACCATTACTCGCGATTGATCTGCCTTTTTCTGCGCTATTAGATACTCTCTTATTACCTTATGACTATATAAAATCTGACGAAGATCAATCAACAAGTTCACCAAAAGAGCGAATTGAAAAAATAGAAAAAGCACAACGTCAAACCAAAACCAATTAATTGATAATCCGTTCCGGTTTATTTATTGCCACCAGCGGAGAGTGAGCTGACGGCAAATATATTTATTTCAATCCGGTTTCCACCAGGAAAATTTGCATATAGCCATCGACTTCACGCATAAATGCAATATGATGACTATCCGGTGAAATCACCACCGCTTCCGCAGCAGGCGCTTTTTCTGTACGCTTCGTCAAACGTTGCATCTGACCATTTTGTACATTGCATAGCATCACGCTGTTATCACAAATAAAAGCAACAAACTGACCACTAGCTTCCCAACTAAAAGCAGATTGAATACCACAGTAACTCTGCGTTATTTGACGAGGCTCTCCACCATTTGGCGATATTGTCCACAATTGCACAATACCATTATCATCTTTCATCAGAAAACCAATCTGTTCACCATTCGGTGAAGCACGCAACCAGTGACGCGGGTTATTCACAACTCCCGGCCAACGTTTGTGGCTGGTCAATGTCAAACGACGCTGCATTACACTGGCAGGCGGCGCGGGTAACGTTGTTTCCGTACCTTCCAGCGGTTTTCCCCCTGCTACCGCATAATCAGCGTCCTGTTCAGGTAGATCAACGATATAAACTTCCGGTACTTTTTCCCCTGTTGCAGAAATGGTATCGCCAATAAATGCCAACGCCCAACGCTGCCAATTACCATCCGCTTTACGATATCCTGCTTGACCTACCCAACATTCTTCATAGGCGCGGTTAATATCATCACTGCCCGGCTCCGGCTGAAAAGCAGCAGTACTAACCACAACGGAGAAATAGCTACCATCATATTCACGGGGATGGTGTTTAGGTGGTTCAACTGGTTTCAGGGGCACAGCAACAGCGATATTGCGCAAATCCAGCACTGGATCAAGCTCATGCATAACATGGTCGTTATAAGTAAAGCTCAGGCGGCTACCATCTGGGCTGAATACATGAACGTGACTGCCTCCACGCAGCGCTCCCGGAGTATAAGGGGCAGTAATATCCATTGCATCCAGCGTAACCGCTTTTCCCGGAGAATCCTCACTGACAATTACGCCCCGACGGTGATGAAAGTCATAGTGCCATTGCTCATCTGGGAATTCTGGCCCATGAATAAACGCATATCGGACAGGTTCTGTTGGGCTGACTGTCACTACGCCAACATGAGCGCCCTCCTTTGCCTGATAGATAATGTCTGTTTTTCCACTCTGTACATGAATTTTTTCTATCGTTAAACCAGTAAAAGAAGCACCATGAGGACGCACATCATAAACTAACCACTGACTGTCTGGTGTCCAGACATTAATATTAGTAAGCTGGTGGCTACGGTTATCTAACGTGATTTGCCGTTCCTGAAAGGCCATTTTATTATCCTTGCATCAGGTTTTTTCGGATAAATAATATTAATCCGAAATGGATGGAACTAAAAAATTTCAGTCGAGACTTTACCACTTCGACATTACTCTTACTTTTTTATGCTACGTACATTTCATTTCTATGTTACTAAGTGTTCTTTATATCATTGGTATTACAGCTGAAGCGATGACCGGGGCTTTAGCCGCCGGCCGCCGTAAAATGGATATGTTCGGCGTGATTATTATTGCTTCCGTAACGGCGATTGGCGGTGGCTCCGTTCGAGATATACTACTAGGGCATTATCCCCTCGGTTGGGTTAAGCACCCTGAATATATCGTCACCGTTGCCTGTGCCGCCGTAATCACCACTTGGGTTGCGCCGATGATGAAACATTTACGCCGCCTGTTTCTGATCCTTGATGCCATTGGCTTGATTGTCTTCTCCATTATTGGCGCACAGATTGCGTTGGATATGAACTATGGCCCAATCATTGCTTCCATTGCGGCAGTTATCACCGGTGTTTTCGGTGGCGTGTTACGCGATATGTTGTGTAACACCATTCCGTTGGTTTTCCAGAAAGAGATCTATGCGGGTGTCTCCTTTACCGCCGCCTGGTTATATATTGGCTTACAGCACACACCGTTACCGCAAAACGGCATTGTTCTGATTACCCTGATCGCCGGTCTGACAGCAAGATTGGTTGCTATTCGCTACCGTCTTGGATTACCGGTCTTTAATTACGAACACTCCGATCACTGAGCCATATCAGCGGGGTTAACCACCACCCCGTTTTCCCGGTCAAAACCTGTTATCCTTGCCACTGACAGTTTTTCCGCGATTGCTTTAATCTGCGTGTCATTGACAAAATCAGACAACTTTTTAAATTGCCCGGTAGTAAGTTGCTGTTTTAACTGTGTTCCGGCTAATTTCTGCTCCAGTTGCAGCCAGTGAACAACATCGTCAGGCAACTTATCCATATAAGGCACTCCAATCCCTTTCATCCAATAGGAAAAAGGCTGATTTTTTGCCTTGCTGAATTGTGAATAAATAGCCTGTGCTCGTTTATCTCCAATTCCCGGTAAGGCAGCAATTTGTTGAACTGAAAGTGCTAACCAACCGGTTAAATCAGTGACTAACTTCTGTTCGGTCAACATTGCCCAACTACCGCTACTGACACCTGTCATTTGCAGATTTTCACCCAGCCATTTCAGTCGTGCATTAAATTGTTGTTCACAACCCACCGTTAACGTCAAACAACTCAGCGCATGATAACGCTGCTTATCCGGTGGCTGAATATCCTGACGCTCTTTGATCCGCCATACCACCTGAGCTAATTTCGGGATACCATGACCTGCCAATGTAAGCGTCACCCGATCCCCCGGTAATACATCCAACTGTCGCCAACGACGAACAGAACCAATATTGACTCTACTTATCTGCCGATCATCCAGTTTCACCTTATCCAGCCCAAGCACCACTGAGATTTTGCCCGTTCTGCCAATAGTAAAATTAACTTCCCTGACTTGTGTGACCTGATGGCGTAAAGGGTGTTTCCATGCCACAGCCCAACTGTTAGATCCAGACCGCCACTGGTTTCCTTTAGGTTCAATTTCCTGTTTCAGCACGATACCGTCTGTAGCAAAAGGCATGGGTTGTTCAAAATAGTGCATCCGCAGTTTCTGCACCTGCTCTGGTTCCTCTATTTTATGACTGTAGCGAAGCGCCAATGGAAACCCCATATCTGCCAGTTTGCGCAATTTACTTTCCATCTCCGCAGGGCCATCCGGCCAACTCCAGATAAATACACCGACTTGCTTTAATTCTGACGAATGGTCCTTACGCATCATCAAACCCGCAACCCGATTACGAGAGCCATCACTCCCCAATAATTGCTGTCTATGCCCCTCTTTATGCAGAAAGAGTTCTCCTTGCAACACCAAATCAGGTGGAGCATTTTCTATATTCTGCGGAATATCGGGAATATGTCGGCTTTTTGCTGTCCAATTTACCCCTTCGGCACCATTGCCCCGGCTGATTAATGAAACAAGTTTCCCGTTCTGATAAACCAATGTTACCGCTACACCATCAATCTTTGGCTGTAACCAGACAGGTAATCTACCGTGCAACCATCGGTTAATTTCCTGCTTGTCTTTCAGTTTACTTAATCCGGTATGAGCAACCGGATGAACAAGCTTATTATCAGGAAAAACTTCCACAGGAAAATCTGAATGGGGTGCTTGTTTCAGACAGAATTGCCAATGAGTCAGCTCCGCCATTAATTGATCATAAACCTCATCATCGATCTCGCTGATCCCTTTCTGACGATAGAGCTGATCCCAGTGAGCCATCTGTTGCATCAAGCTTTTAGTTTCACGTTGTAATTTGTCCTGCGACCATTCGGGGCAATTCTTTTCTGTATTCGAAACAAAAATTTCAGCCGCAACTATCGGTGAACTGAAAACAATGAACAGAATCAATATCAATAAATTAAGCATCCGTGCTCCCTGGCTATCCATGCATAACGGCAAAATAGAGGATAAAGAGATAGTGTCCAAGGCAGAGATAATAACTTTGCGAAGCGGTTCGAAGAATAAATGCCTAAAATCCCCAAATAACGAATTATCTCTATTCAACTACCAGATAACCCTCAGCAATTCGAAATACAATGTTAACCTCTATGATTGCTTGTTATTTATCAATTACGATTTTTTTAATTTCTGTGCAGAGCTGAGGCCGATGCATCATGCTTCCAGAACCTCAACTACCTGCTCTGTACCACTCATAAAACTAACCAGTTCCCTACGGCCACCTGGGTATTCCTTAATAACCATTCCTGCTGGAGTGTCAAACTCTGCATAATAAATTGGTTCACCCGCATTGAGGTGAGCACGCGCCTCTGAACCATCGTCATTTGCCAGTTGAGCATCAAAGATAGCCATAAAAGTGCGCTCTTGCGCCGGTGACATTTCATCTAAAATCCAAAGCATTAGCTAACTCAGATGTAAAAGCTGAGTATGATGCGCTAGAGCCAAAATTCGAGCTAATTAATACTCTATTACGAATACGGCACGCTGCTGGTTTAACGCAAAATCAAGTTGCACAGCGTATGGGAACGAAAGAAGCGAATATCTCCAGGCTTGAAAAAGGAAATGGAAGCCCAACACTTAAAACACTATTGAACTACGCCAAAGCGTGTAATTGTGAACTACGTTTTAGCTTCAAAACAACTTAATCCAAACAGTTAATCAATCTATTAAGTATTGTTTTGTTATTGTAAACCATTAACCAATGGCTGAAACAAAGATAATAACTCAGCCTGTCATGTATTAATTTAAAATACCAACTTACCCGCCCTCGGTTATCACCAAAATCGACTTTCAAATAAAGATTAAAAAACAACAATTTAACCAAGCAGCTTGGGAAATAAATATTAAAAACCACATAGAACGGGTATTACGACAAAAACTTAATAACGCCTTATTTCCTGCCTTCCTATTAATTATTACTAAATTAAGTTATTCGTTCACATAGTAATAGTCATAGTCATAGTCATAGTCATAGTCATAGTCATAGTCATAGTCATAGTCATAGTCATAGTCATAGTCATAAAGATGTATATCCTCACTAAATTTCTCTGCCTAAATCTCATTATTATCACTCTTGTAATTTATCTGTGAAAAACAACCTAAAAACCACTACCAACAATCAGATTTAACATTAACCTGAGGTTATCAGCCGATAACTATTTCCTATTATCTTTTTTTTAAAAATAATTGCTAATCTTATTTATGTCTTCGTAGCAATAGAAATTCAGCTTAACCCGCAAGGGATAGATTTTATGGCATAGGTTCCCTGTAGGTAAAGGTAAATCCGATATAACCTTAAGTTAGGAGAGTAATATGAATCAAGACGATTTCTCCTCAAACATGAGTTCCAGCAATACTCTTACATGAACGAAACCGTGTAATAACGACCTGCACGGGTGACCCGATGCAGAGAATAATCATCTGAAAAAGGAGGGCCCTTAAAAGGCCAATACAATCTGGCCGGGACAGGGTTATCACAGAGAATGAAAATTTTTAATATGGCAACCGGGGAACTATCCCCATCAGAGTATTATCAACCTAATCCTGCTACACCCCCTTGGAACCTAACGTGGGCAATCAAAGCTCTCGGGCATCCGGTGATATATGGGAAAGACAACAGGGGTAAGCCAATTCGTTACCCAGAAGTAGGTACCAGTACCTTATTGAATGTCTTTCCGACAGTAATAGATCATAATTTTCCAAAGCCGAGAGTAGACGATATGACGCTGGAACAAGGCAAGTTCTGGATAAATGCACAAAACAGCATCTTCAAGATCCCACGTGTGGTCACAGGTAAGTATATCTGTCAGATGGTTGCCAAACGTAAAGATGGACGTCCAGGGAAAGCCACAGTAATCCTCAAGATGGATGCTACCGTTGTAAATTATATACTCTACAGGTTCAAGGGAGACAAAAACGTTATGGAATCTAGCGTGAACGACCTGATTTACACAGCAAGCTGCCGAGGGACCGGATTTTCATGGGAGCGTAAACCCGAAGAGAAATTTGAGTGGGAAAGTAAGTGGGAAAACGCGGTACTGTCAATTAAAATGCAAGACACTTGCGATTGGATTTATGATGTTGCTTTCTGGACGCCACCAAACAACAATCCAAATGGTCAGTTTAAAGACCCAGCCATCCTGAGGCCTAATAGCTAACCTGGAGAAGCCAGATCCCTGTAATAACTCAGATAACCTATCCGGAATGAGAAGGCAGGTAGCAGCAATAAATAAAAATCTTTAACAGAACAACCGGGGAGTCATCCCCGGTTGAGCACTCAATGAATACGGATAAATATACTGAGCTATCATTTACCCTGTTTCTTATTAATATGAAATATATTAAAATAGATAATCCGTTTCCGTAACGGTCAGTTTTTACATAAATCATTTAAATATCACTATTCGGAAATTAATTCCTCCTGACTTGCCTCATTCACACTTATCCATATTATCGACTTACTTATTCATGCCACTCTTACAATATTTTTATTTCAATTGCTATATATTGCAAAATGGTGGTGTGATCACCTTGGGAAATAATGCTGATTGTCAATCAGTGACTGCTCCCCGCCGTAAAAAACGGTGAGGCTTCTCACTTCTCAGGCCGCCACCGTCTTTATGACGGATTTAGCTGGCCTCCATGGGCAGAAACGACGAGTCCCGCCGCTGCGGCTTTGTATTCCAGTTTCATGAGGAAGCTATTCCAGCCCGCATCCCCGATAACGCGGGCAAGCTGGTGATCCTTCATTATATTAGCCGATTTCAGCGTCTCATTAATTTGAAATATTAGCTTACCTGCCCTCTGTTATTACCAAATTAAGTTACTCGTTCACGTAATAATAGTCATAAAGATGTATATCCCCGCTAAATTCCTCTGCCTAAATCTCATTATTACCACTCTTGTGATCTATCTGTAGAAAATAATCTAAAAACCACTACCAACAATCAGGTGTAGCATTAACCTAAGGTTATCAGCCGATAACTTTTTTCTATTAGATTTTTACTTAAATAATGTCTAATATTATTCATGTCAGTAGAAATTCAGTTTAACCCGCAAGGGATAGGTTTTATGGCATAGGTTCCCCTGTGGGTAAAAGGTAAATCCAATATAACCTTAATTAGGAGAGCAATATGAAGGATATTGTCTGCCTAAACTCAACAAGTTTTGCTTTCACAGCCCTACGAGCAGACCGTAGTGTAGTCGCTTGGGGAGGCAGAAATGACGAGGATACTAAAGCATACGGTGAATACGATTAATTGCCCTATTAAGTATTTTTTAGTATGAACCACTAAAAATATACTAAAGACTGACACAACAGTAGATTTAGCAGCACATCGCTATTCTACACGCTACCCTCTGAGTTTTTGGGATACAAATACCCAAGGTTACATTGGCCGAGATAGTTTTCCATTCCGGCCTCAACTCAATAAACAATAGTCATATTGAATTATCCCATGTGTATCAGCCAGCAATTGCTAATAAACCTGAACTCTGGATAAGGAAGAAAAGAAAAAAGGAACTAAGTGCCTGAGGCACGATCAAAGTTTTTGCTTAGAAAACAAAATCGTGGGGATCCTCAGGCTATGACTACTTTAGAAGAACTTTACTG